>NZ_JBHVWF010000028.1:0-70721 GCF_042882365.1 Streptomyces sp. NPDC058221
AAACGCCCGGTTACATTCCGAACCCGGAAGCTAAGCCTTTCAGCGCCGATGGTACTGCAGGGGGGACCCTGTGGGAGAGTAGGACGCCGCCGAACAATTATTGTGGAAACCCCCGTGCCTTTGGCACGGGGGTTTTCTGCGTTCCGGGCCCGTTCCCGGCCCTCGGGCCGGCCGCCTGTGGGCGTAAGCCTCATGCAGCCGGAAGCTCCGAGCATTTGGATGCGGCGAAAGTGCTTTGCGCGGCGGCAGGCGGCGGGTCAGGATCGGCGTATGGGCTACGTGATACGCCCGGTGCGTGCCGACGAGTGGCAGCAGGCCAAGGAGATCCGACTGGCCGCGCTGCAGGATCCGGTGGCCCCGGTGGCTTTCCTGGAGACGTACGAGCAGGGCCTCGGGCAGAGCGACGACTTCTACCGGGAGCGGGCGCTGGGCGCGTCGGAGGACGGTGAGGGCCGGGTGCGGCAGTTCATCGCCGAGGCGCCCGACGGGAGCTGGGCGGGCACCGCGACGGTGCTGATCGAGCGCCCGGACGACGAGGTGCGCTTCGGTGAGGCGGCCGTTGTCCACCAGGCCCATGTGGTCGGGGTGTTCGTCCGGCCCGAGGCGCGGGGTGGTGGCGTGGCCGACGCGCTGTTCCGGGCCGCCCTGGAGTGGGCGTGGTCGCTGGGGGAGCCGCGGATCGAACGCGCACGGCTGTATGTGCACGAGAACAACCCGCGGGCATCCGCCTTCTACCGCCGTATCGGATTCGCGCCGACCGGGACGACCGTGCCGATGCCGGGCGATCCGACGGCGCGGGAGCTGGAGTACGCGGTGGCACGGCCGTAACGGGCCGGTGGGTCAGGGGGTGCTCGGGGTCCGGAGCTGCTGGGTCCAGCGGGCGCGTCCCTGTTCGGCGGAGCGGAGCAGGGCGACGGTGGGCAGACCCTGCTCCTGGCCGGTCGCCAGCAGCTCCGGGAGCCGGGGGAGCGGTGCGACGGCCGCGACGTCGTCCAGGACGAGCGTCATTGGTGGGTCGAGCCGGCCGCCGGATGACCGTGCGGCCATGCGGCGGCCGTGCTCGACCACGTCTGAGGCGAGCGCCGTGAGCAGCGGCATCGCTCCGGGGCCCGACCGGGGGTTCTCGATGGGTTCACCCACCACATAGAGCGTTCCCCCTTCGTCCGCAAAGGAATCCAGCGCGAGCGCGTCGGCCCGGTTGGGGGTGCAGGCTTCGCGGATGTGGACGGAGGAGAGGGCGCCGAAGGCCCGGACGGTCAGTTCCTGTGCCATCTCGCGGCGTTCGGGATGGGCGGTGAGCGCGGACTCCAGCAGTCCGGCGAGTCCGGATGCGGCCTTGGGGTGGGTACGGAGCAGGCGCACCGGTTCGTGCGCGCTGCCGCCCAGGGCCCAGCGGTGGACCTGGCGGAAGGGGCGGCCGTCGACGGCGGCGGCGTGCAGCCAGCACTGCAGGAGGGTTTCGGCGGTGTCGGCCGTCGCCGCGTCGATGCGGGCCTGCGGCCGGACCGGGGCGAGCAGGGCGGCGGCGCGGGCGGCCGCGCGGTCGGGCTGTTCGCAGCCTGCGGTGGGTGCCCAGTGCAGTCGGGCCGGGGTGTCGCAGAGGTGGCCCGGGTCGTAGACGAGGACGGGCCCCAGCTTGGCGCGGGCGTCCTTGGTCTCGGCCCAGACGCTGGGGTCGGAGGTGACGACGAGCGCGGGCCCTTCGGCCTCGCGGATGGCCTGGACCGCGGTGGGCCGGCGGGAGGCTGCGGGGCCGTAGACGACGAGGGGTGTGCGGGGGGACGGGACGGCGGTCGGGACGGGCGCCAGGGGCTCGGTGAGGCGTGACAGCGCCTCGGTGGCGTCGGCAGGGTCGGCAGGCAGCGGCACGGGCCGGGGCAGCGGCTCGGTGGGGTGTTCCGCGGAGGTGGGCAGCTGCTCCTGGGGGGCGGTGGTGTGTGCGGCGGGTGCCGGCGCCGGTGTCTGCACCCCTTTCGGTGCGGGTGGCTGCTCCTCGTACGCGTACGTCGGTCGCTTCGCCTGCGGCGAGCGCTCCAGGGGCTCCGGCTCCGGGCGCTCCTGGTGTCCGAGTCGGTCGAGCCGGTCGAGTCTTTCGGCGCGCTGACGTTCGCGTACGGCGCGCCAGCGGGCGACCACGCCCATCACGAAGATCGTCAGCACCACGAGCACCAACAGCTCGCCGATGAACAGGCCCCAGAACAGCCCGTACCCGGAGAGCTCTCCGGCCGGCGTCGTCGGCCAGGCGGCCGGCAGGTCGTGCGGGGCCTCCACCAGGCGGCGCATGGCGAGCGGGGTCTCGGCGAGGGAGACGCCGTCCGGCCAGCCGCCGTGCGCGAGGAGTCCGGCCAGGCCGGTGGCCGTCCAGGCCAGCAGGGTCAGCCCGAGCAGGAAGGCCAGGAGGCCGATCAGCAGCCCGTCGGGGATGCCGCCGCTGCCGCCCCCGTTGCCACCGGGCCGTGCCGTGCCGCGCCCTGCCATGTCATGCCACCGTTGACTCGGACGACTCGTTGAGCCGCTGCTGGTTCTCGATGCGTGCCGCGCGCTGCTCCGCTTCCAGCTCGGCGGCGCGTACGTCCTCCGGGAGCAGGTCGACCGGTGAGGACTCGGTCATGGCGCGGTCGGTGAAGACGAGGGGGCGTTCGGCTTCGGTGATCAGGTGTTTGACGACCTGGACGTTGCCGTTCACGTCCCAGACGGCGATGCCCGGGGTGAGCGTGGGAATGATCTCGACCGCCCATCGGGGCAGCCCGAGCACCCGGCCGGTGGCTCTGGCCTCGTCGGCCTTCTGCGCGTAGATCGTGCGGGTCGAGGCCATCTTGAGGATGGCCGCCGCTTCCCGTGCGGCGGCTCCGTCGACCACGTCGCTGAGGTGGTGGACGACGGCGACGAAGGACAGCCCGAGCCGTCGGCCGAACTTCAGCAGACGCTGGAAGAGCTGGGCCACGAACGGGGAGTTGATGATGTGCCAGGCCTCCTCCACCAGGAAGATGCGCTTCTTCCGGTCGGGCCTGATCCAGGTGTGTTCCAGCCAGACGCCGACGATCGCCATCAGGATCGGCATGGCGATCGAGTTGCGGTCGATGTGCGAGAGGTCGAAGACGATCAGCGGGGCGTCGAGGTCGATGTCGGCGGAGGTCGGCCCGTCGAACATGCCGCGCAGGTCGCCGTCGACGAGGCGGTCCAGGACGAGGGCGACGTCCAGGCCCCAGGCCCGTACGTCGTCTATGTCGACGTTCATCGCCGCGGCGGACTCGGGCTCGGGGTGGCGCAGCTGGTCGACGATGTCCATCAGGACGGGCTGGCGGTCGGTCGTCGTCTCGTTCACGAAGGCGTGCGCGACCTTGAGCGCGAAGCCGGACCGCTCGTCCAGGCCGTGGCCCATGGCGACTTCGATGATGGTGCGGAGCAGGGCGAGCTGTCCGGTCGTGGTGATCGCGGGGTCGAGCGGGTTCAGCCGGATGCCGCCGTTGAGCGCGGAGGTGGGGTCGAGGCGGATGGGGGTCAGGCCCAGCTCCTGGGCGATGAGGTTCCATTCGCCGACGCCGTCCTCGCCCTGCGCGTCCAGGACGACGACCTGGCGGTCGCGGAAGCGGAGCTGGCGCAGCACATACGTCTTCTCCAGCGCGGACTTGCCGTTCCCGGACTCGCCGAGCACCAGCCAGTGCGGGGCGGGGAGCTGCTGTCCGTACAGCTGGAAGGGGTCGTAGATGTAGCCCTTGCCGGAGTACACCTCGCGGCCGATGATCACGCCGGAGTCGCCGAGGCCGGGGGCGGCTGTGGGCAGATAGACCGCCTGCGCCTGTCCGGTCGAGGTGCGGACTGGCAGCCGGGTCGTCTCCACCTTCCCGAAGAGGAAGGCGGTAAAGGCGTCCGACATCGCGGACAGCGGATCTCGCATGGCGTGACCGACCTCCCTTTCGTCTCTCTCGGTGCTCTCGGTGCTCTCGGTCGTGTACGGCTAGCGGCGGATGCCGGTGGCGAACGGCAGGGTGTTCACGAACGCGCGGTGGTGCTCGCGGTCGCACCACTCCAGCTTCAGGTACGACTTCCCGGCCGAGGCCCGGATCGTCCGCTTGTCGCGGGCGAGGGACTCCGGGGAACGCGACGACACGGTGATGTACCCCACCAGGTTCACCCCGGCCGCGCCGCTCGCGAGATCTTCACCCCGCTGGTCGAGCCGGCCGTGGGCGGCGATGTCGCGGGGGTCGACGGTGCGGTTCATCTTGGCCTGGCGGCTGGCCTCGGCGTCGTCGTTGGTCTTCTCGGTGAGCATCCGCTCGATGGCGATCTCGGTGGGTTCGAGGTCCATGCAGACCGCGACCGTACGGATCACATCGGGCGTGTGGACCAGGAGCGGGGCCAGGAAGTTGACGCCGACGGGCGTCATCGGCCATTCCTTCACCCAGGCCGTGGAGTGGCACCAGGGGGCGCGGGTGGACGACTCGCGGGTCTTGGCCTGGAGGAACGTCGGCTCGACCGCGTCCAGTTCGGCGGGCCAGGCGTTGCGCTTCGTCATGGCCTGGATGTGGTCGATGGGGTGGTCGGGGTCGTACATCGAGTGGACGAGGGAGGCCAGCCGGCTCTGCCCGAGCGGCTGGCGTACCCGGATGTCGGCCTCGGCGAGGCGGGCGCAGATGTCGGTGAGCTCGCGTGCCATGACGACGGCGAGTCCGGCGTCCCGGTCGAGCTTGCGGCCGCCGTGGGGGCGGGCGGCGCGGGCCATGGCGTTGGCCTCGGCGGCGAGCTCGCGGTCGAACTCCATGCAGGCGACGAGGTATGCGCGGTGTTGCTCGCTGGAGGTGGAGACCATCGACTGGAGCTGTTCGTAGGACTCCTGGAGCCAGCCCGGGGAGGCCTTGTCGCCGCGCTGGGCGACGTCCTTGGCGTGTGCGTCGGGGTCGGCGGGCAGGGTGCGGGCCAGCATCTGGATGCGGGTCACGAAGCCGTCGCCGTTGGCGACGTGCTTGAGCAGGGTGCCGAACCGGTCGACGAGCGCTTCCTGGTCCTCGCTGTCGCGCAGACCGACGCCGGGCCCCTCGATCTCGATCGCCGCGGTGACGGTACGGCGGTCGGCGTGCAGCAGCACGGCGATCTCGTCCGGTCCGAAGGGTGCGGCCAGCCAGTTGATCCGGCCGATGCCGGGGGGCGGTCCGATCTCGACCTCACGCCCGTCGGCGCTGATGCCCGCTTCCATGGCGCCGGACTGGTAGGCCGCGCCGCGGCGCAGGGAGCGCTTGAAGCTGCGGTTGATCTCGAACCATTTGTAGAAGGTCCGGTGCTTGTACGGGACGTAGACGATCGCCAGGGCGAGCAGGGGGAAGCCGGTGAGCAGCACGATCCGCATGGACAGGACCGGGACGAGCAGACCGCTCATCATGCCGAGGAAGGCCCCGGCGATGATCAGGGCGATCTCGCCGGTCTCCCGGTTCTTGCCGACCATCGCGTTGGGACGCGCGCGGCCGATGAGATACGTACGGCGGGGCGCGATCGTATGGGACTGCGTGCTCAACGCCCGCCACCTCCTGTGCGGTTGCTGTTACCTGGACTGCCTGATCCGCCGGTTCCGCGTGAGCCTCGGCTGCTGTGCGGGGTACCGGAGGTGGGACCCGACCCGCTGCGGGGCGGAGGTGCGGCGGAGGGGACAGATCCGCCGCCGACCCCGCTCCCGGAGTTGCGGGAGCTGTGCGCGGCGACACCGCCGCTGACCGGATTGGCCGGGCGTCCGCCGCCGCTGTTGTTGCCGCCGCTGTCCTGGCCACCGCCGCCGCGGCTGCTGTGCGTCTTGATGCCCTGCGACACGAGAGCGGCGGGTGAGCTGATCATGGCGGCGGCCTGGGAGCCGTCGGTGGCCTGCTTGCGGTTGGTCCGTGCACCCTGGATCTCGTCGCCGAAGCCGGGGACGAAGCGGTAGATCATGCCGGAGGCGAAGATCGCCAGCAGGATGATGGACAGCCCGGACACCACGGCCGAGAACGCGTCGGGTCCGTCGTCCGACGACAGCGCGCCGGCCAGCCCGAGCACGACGACGATGACCGGTTTCACCATGATCACCGCGATCATGATGCCCGCCCAGCGCCGTACGTGTCCCCACATGTTCTTGTCGACGAGCCCGGCGTACACGGCGGTTCCGAGCAGGGCGCCGACGTAGAGCAGCGCGGCCCGGATCACGAGCTCCAGCCAGAGGATGCCTGCGGCGAGGATCGACACCAGCGAGACGACGATCAGCATGATCGGGCCGCCGCCGATGTCGGAGTCCTTCTTGAGGGCCTCCGCGAACGACCCGAAGAACACATCGGTCTGCCCGCCGGACGACGAGGCGATGACGTCGGTGACGCCGTCGGTCGCGGAGACGATCGTGTACAGGATCAGCGGCGTGAACGCGGACGCGAGCACCGTCAGCCACAGGAACCCGATGGCCTCGGAGATCGCGGTGGTGAGCGGCACTCCGCGGATGGCCCGCTTGGCGACGGCGAGCAGCCACAGGACGAGCGTCAGCACGGTGGAGGCTGCGAAGACGATCGCGTACTGCTGGAGGAAGCGGGTGTTCGTGAAGTCGACGTTGGCGGTGCTTTTGACGGCGTCGCTGAGCTTGCCGACGATCCATGCGGCGGCGTCGGCACAGCCGCGGCCCAGGGAGGTCAGGGGGTCCAGGGCGGGGTCGGTGCTGTTGGGGGCTTTGGAGGTGGGGGAGGCGTCGCCGTCTTCGCAGTACTGCTTAGCGGGGCCGATGAGTAGGTCGCAGGCCTTGTTGTCCGAACTCGGCGAGGGAGAGGGGCTAGGTGCGGCGACAGCCCGTGCAGACAGGAGAACGACAGCCGTTTGCACCGCAACCAGCGCAGCGGCGACGGAGCGGAGGCGGGGGCTACCTGGCATAAGTGAAGCCTCCGTATTCCTCGACGGCCTTGCTGATCTCGTCTGAGCTGGACGCCGCTACATCTCCAGGGACTGGCGCCGGGCCGTCCTTCTGGGAGTCGTTGACCGCTCTCCACCCTTCACTTGTCCAGGTGAGCTCGACCGTGAAGGTCTTCCAGGAGGTACGAACAGGATCGGTGGACCCCGGACCGGACATGCCGATCAGCCCCGTGTACCAGACGGACACCTTGGCTGTGTCGCCTTCGAAGGAGTCCAACTTGGTGCCTACGGGGATGGTTCGTGACACAAATGTGTTGCCCTGCGGCGCATTGCCATCACTGTCGAGGCCGAGCTTCGCGAGGAATGCGGGGGAGTATGCAGCGTCCTGCGGTCCTCTGAGCTTCGCTGCAGCCGTAGAGGTGTAGATAGCGTCCACGATCGTGTGGCGGCTGTTCTTCTTGAACATTTCGACCGAGCCGAGCGCCACCGCGAAATTGGAGGCCGCGCTCTGCGCCCCCTGCTCGTCATGCGCGAACCCCGAAGCGATGTCACCGTTCTTCCCCGTCACCGGCTTCGTCCCCGTAGGGGCCGTCGGAGCCGAGCCGGCCTTCTTGCCGCCGCTTCCCGACGCACCGTCCCCCCCGCCATCGCCGCCACCCATGTTCGCGAAGGCGATCGCTCCGAGCAGCAGGACGACCACGCCGATGACCGTGAACAGCGAGCGGGATGTGCGGGCCGGGCGGCGGGGGCCGTAGCCGTCGCCGCCTTGGCCGTCGGGGAGGCGGGTGCGGGTCTGGCGCGTACCGCCGAGGGTGCTGTAGCCGTCGTTCGAACGCCCGGAGTCGTTGCCGTAGCCGTCCTCGTCGCCGAGACTCATGCCGCGTACGCCCCCTCAACCGTTGCCTGAACCGCGTAGTACGACGGTAGCCGTGCTGGTTTCCGCGCGGGCGCGGTGTGGTGACTCGACATCAGGGAGACGCAACCTCTGCCGGTGGGCACGACGGACGGATGGGGGCGGGGCGGGCCCTGGGGCTGCCCCTGGGCGGGCTGACGGCGGGTTAGACAGCCATCCCGTAGACGATGGTGAACAGGGTTCCCAGCGATCCGATGATGAACACACCGGTCAGGCCGGCCACGATCAGCCCCTTGCCCTGCTCGGCGCTGAACGTGTCGCGCAGAGCCGTCGCGCCGATCCGCTGCTTCGCCGCTCCCCAGATCGCGATGCCGAGACAGAGCAGGATGGCGATCGCCATCACCACCTCGATCATCACGCGGGCCTCGTTGCCCAGGGTGCCGAACGGCCCCCAGTTCGGGGCGATTCCGCCGATGATGGTGGTGATGTCGCCCTTTTCAGCTGCCAGGATCATGTAAGTCACCGCCCCTGATGGGTAGTTCAGTGCCCGTACCGCACGGCACGAGTCACCCTCTATCTTCGCTGATGAAACTGCCTTCGTACGACGACTTGACGGCTCTCTTTACCCGGATCTCGCACATTTGACCGGTCTGACCGCCCTGACCTGCGGATCGAATCGGTGTGTGAGCGAATTACTTATCGTTACTCTGTGTATCACGGAGCGTGACGCCGGGCAATGATTGCCATCACGCCACCCTGACCGAGACCTGCATCGACGCCCGAACCGCACCGATCGGGGCATGTGAGGTGAGGTGGAGGGGCGCATCGTTCACAGGAGCGAGCGACGGGGGTTCGGCGGGCGGGGCGGGGTTGTCCAGGTCGGCGGTGGCCGGAAATCGCACCAGGAGCCGTCGAAGGGAAACGTTCCGGACTCGGCGAGCCGTGCCACTGTGTCGCCCTCGGTCCGGATGGCGACCGCTTCTTCGGCGGTCCAGTACGCGGGGTGGCCCGTCTTCTCGGCGAAGGACTGCTCGTCCTTCCACTGCCAGGTGCGGTCCGGGGCCACGTTGAGGTCGAGTTCGTGGTCGGTGATGTCGATGTCGTCGCCGTGGTGGACCCGCCGCTCCAGGTTGACGTACCAGCCGCGGAACTTCTGTCTGCGGCCGAAGAGCCACAGAACGGAGTGCGCGGCGCCCGTCGGCTGGTAGAAGAGCGCGCTGCCCATCGGCCATCGGTCCGCGACGACGGGGTAGCCCTCGGCGGGGCGCTCGTGCGGGGCGATGTCCCGCAGGTGCGTGGCGCCGAGGGGGAGGGCGGTGCGCCACATCGGCGTACCGCGCTCCATCCACACCAGCTGGCCTGCGGCCGTACGTTCGACGAGGCGCACCGGTACGGAGGCGCTCAGGTGGCCGCCTATGAAGAAGTTCCAGCGCAGGATCTGCCCCTGCTCCCGCCCCTTGCGCACGAGCTCGCTCGCCCGGTTGCTGGTGTCGGGTCCCGTGCCCTCGTTCGAGACGTCCCTCTTGCCCGCTTTCATGAGATTGATCATGCCCGCGTTGAGGTCGCCGGACACGTGCGCGGACCACGGACCACCGCTCGATGGCGCCGAGGATCCGCGCCGTCGGGCCCGCGCTCGCTCAAGCAGGTGGCGTGAGCGAAGTCCACACGCCGAACCACTGCTCAGCCCCGAAGTCCTCGAACCGCTCCACCTCGGTGAACCCCAGCCTTGCCGCGAGGCGCATCGAACGCTCGTTGGCGGTCTGGGTGCGGAGCACCACCGCCTCACCGGGATGCGCGTCCGCGCACCAGGCGAGGGCGGCTGCGCACGCCTCGGTGGCGTATCCGCGTCCCCACGCCTGCGGAAGGAGCAGGTAGCCGAGTTCGGTCTTTCCGATGTCCGGACGGATGTGCCCCGGGCGCTCCGCGTGCGAGTCGAGCATGATCGTGCCGATCGCCGTCCCGTCGAGCTCGATCACGAAGAAGCCGGGGCGGCGGCCGGGTATCTCCGGCATCGTGCGTTCGAGATCGGCGCGCGGTTGAGGGCCACCGAGGTACGTGCCCACTTCCGGCGAAGCGGTCAGCTCGATGACCGTCGGACGGTCCCGCGCTTCGGACTCGCGGAGTACGAGCCGCTCGGTCTTGATCGGGGCAGGTGGCCAGGCGAGAGATCCGGGGTCAGTCATGCCGGTCAATCTAGCCAGCAGGCTCGAAGGTGCTCAAGATCCGTCGACCGACGGGTCGACTCACCGGCCGGAGCCCGAATCGCGAACAGCGGAGGCCTGGGTGCGGCGGGTTGTCGTGGAGGCGAAGCCCAGCCAGGTGTGCCGGTTGCCTGCCCAGCACCAGCCGGCCTTGGGAGCGTTGCGGCGCTCGCGACCGTCCCGGCCGGTGCCGTTGCTGATCCAGATCGCGGGGGTGCGGGCGTCCAAGGCGCCGTTGGCCTTGCGCAGCCGTGAGCCGATGGTCATGAAGCAGCGGTTGCGTTCCAGGGCGGATGGCTGCTGCAGCACCCAGTGGAGGCCCTCGGTGAGCAGCAGAGGGGTGCGGTGCTGTGTGGTGAGGGCCGGCAGTGCCTCGTCCGGGCTCCAGTTGGCCATGTGGTCGCCGCGGTCGACGTCGGTGAGGACATAGAGCGGTGCGTCGGGCAGTGCGATGGTGTCGAGAGGGCTGAAGAGGTCGACGTCGGGCATGTCGACGACGACGAAACCCGGCTTGCCGTCGCGGCGGAGCAGCGGCGCGACGATGGAGGCGGGGGCCCGGTCCGGGTGGACGGCGAGCAGGCCGCCGTCCTCGGTCTCGGCGGCCTTGGCGAAGTCACGCATCTCGGCAGCCGACAGTCCGGCGGTCTCGTGCACCCCGAGTCCGATCAGCGTCTCGGCCTGTGTGCTGAGGGGAGGCAGTGCGGGGAGGTCGTCCGTGGCGGGGGTGGGGGCGGCGGGTGCGGGCACGGTGCTCCTCGGGGTACGGGGGTACGGGGGACTGGGTACGGGTGACGTCGACGGCCGCAGGCGTAACGAGAGAGCGGCGTCGGAATGTTCCCTACATCGGGCGTCCGGTTGTACGGGCGTCCGGGCGTACGGGGCGCCTGGGTGCGCAGGCATCCGGGCTCGGAGCTCGGAGCTCGGGCCTCGGGCCTCGGGATCCGAGGTTCGAGCGCCGGGTGGGTTCGTTCGCCTCGGCCACTCGTTCGTGGGTACGGGGGCGTGGCCCCGGCCCGGAGCTCGAAGCTCGGGGTTCGAGGCCCGGGATTCGAGGTTCGGGAGTCGAGCGCTGTTGTACAACCGGTAGGTAAAAGAAGGGTTTTGGGGAATCCTCCCCACCCGACCTACCCCGCCCCGACGAGCAAGTATGACCATTTGTGACCGACTTGCGACGCAGCGTTGCAGCTGCTTACCGTGCCCTCAACGTAACGACCCCGACGCGGTGTTCTAAGCACCGGCCGGGGTCTCACCCCAAGATCGAAGGACCGATCTCGTGGCTGTTGAGAACTCTAGCTCCGCCCTGCGCGCACCCGAAGGATCGCCCCCGTACCCGCGGGCCAACCCCGGCTACGGCAAGCGGTCCGTACCCGACGAGCTCCCGCCCCGCGCCGACGACTTCGCGCTGCTGCCCGAGCGGGAGCGGTACATCGCCGGATACGTCGACAAGCTCCCCGACGGAGCTGCCATGGACATCAAGTCGCTGGCCAAGTGCCTCCCCCTGTTCGGGCAGATGGCCGTCGGCAGTGCGCTGAGGGCCCTCGGGGCCGCTGGGCACCTGCGGCAGGTGCGCTGCCTCGCGTCAGGTGGTGACCGGGTCCGCTGGGTCACCCGCACCTACTGGTCCCGCAACTCCCGCTCGGACGAGTGGTGGAGCGCCCTCCTCGCCGCCGAGGAGCCCCGGCCCGCACCGGAAGTGGCCGCTGTCGCACCGCCGCCGCCCTGGGTGCCCGCCGAGACGCCCGCCCCGGCCGCACCCGCCACGGGGTCGGCCCTCGCTCCGGTCGTATCAGCTCGGGAGCCTGCCTTCGCTCCGGTCGTATCAGCCCGGGAGCCTGCCCTCGCCCCGCCCGCACCCGCCCCGCCCGCACCCGCTCCAGCCGCTCCCGTTTCCGCCGCCGCGGTGCCGACGCAGCGCACCCCGTCACCGCCCCCGGAGCAGCATTCCCCCGCCTACCTCGCCCTGGCCCAGCTCGGCCGCAGCGAACCCCGGATCACCCTCTCCGCCGCCGACTGCGCCACCCTCGAAGACCTTGCCGCAGCCTGGCTCGCACGAGGCGTTGACGCCGAGTACCTCACCCGTTCCCTCACCGCCGGGCTCCCCGAACGCGTCGACTCACCCGTCGGCTTCCTCCGCCGCCGCCTCCGCGACAACATCCCGCCCCAACTGCCGGCCGCCCCGGCCGCCCGGGCCGTGACGGCGGCACCGACGCGGCGCCCCATGGCCGAGTGCACCGAATGCGGCACTCCCGGCCGCCCCGAAGCGTTGCCGGACGGCCTCTGCCACTCCTGCCGCACGCCCGTCACGGCCACCCGTACCGCCGCAAGTCCCGAGCAGCCGACCGCCGAGCGCGATATCCACGCACTCGTCGGCAGCCTCCGCGAGCTCCTCAAGACGCCGTGACCGCTATCTGAGTTGAGCCCGCACCGTCGTTTGCTCCGCTCGGGCGAACGTCACGGCCGTGCACCGCGACAGCGCATGGGCGGCCGATCGAGTATCTCGATGTACATGATCCGTTCGTCCACGACGTCCAGGATCAGCATGCCTTTCGAGGGCAGGAGAGGCACGCATCTATGGCCCGGACCATACGGTTGCCCCAGCGGATGATCCGCCGTCCGGACGCTCTGGCAGGAGTCTTCACCGCAGCCGCACTCGTCAACCAGACACAAATCCCACACGCAGAGCGCCGGCTCGCGTTCCCCCTCACCCTCCAGGAGGGCGGTCAGCTCGGCGACCAGGTCTGGGAAGACGTCGCGAACGAGGGGGTGGTCTCGCTCCATGGACGGAGGGTAGCCGGGACGGTCGGCTCAGTGCCATGACGGGATACTCAGCCGCTTCCAGCAGGACCACAATCTGCACAGCTGGCCGAGCACCGGGTGCTTCTGCGGAGTCCAACCTGCACCTGCCATATGTACCTTCATCAGGGCGCTGGTTGGGAACTGCGGGGCATCGCAGCCTGGTCGGCATGACGGATGCAACGCACATACCGCTCGGCGCTCGTGGGTGGCTGGTCCTGTTCACCCTGTGCGGCGCGACCTTTATGACCGGGCTCGACTACTCGATCATCACCGTGGCCCTGCCGGAGATCGGCCGCGATCTCGGCTTCGCCACCCCGGCTGCCCTGCAGTGGGTGGTCACCGGCTGCCTGCTGCCCACGGCGGCTCTGATGCCGCTGTTCGGGAGGCTGTCGGATCTGACCGGTCGGAGGCGGCTGTTCATGGCCGGGGTCATCGCTTTCACCGGTTTCTCGCTTCTCGCCGGGCTCGCCGCCGGACCCGCGCTCCTCATCGCCGCCCGGGTCGGGCAAGGCATCGCGGCCGCGGCAATCGGGCCGACGGCGATGGCCCTGATGACCTCAGCCTTCTCCGAGGGGCCGCAGCGCACCCGGGCGCTGGGCGTCAACGGCGCACTTCTGTCGCTCGGCTTTGTGATCGGCACGATGGGTGGGGGAGTTGTCACCAGCGGTCTGAACTGGCGCTGGACCATGCTCATTCTCTCCGGCATCGGCCTGCTGGTACTCCTCGGCGCTGCCACTGTTCTTGTTCGGGACACCCGCGACAGCCGGCCCGCCCGGCTCGACGTACCCGGTGCGATTCTGGGCAGCGGTGGTCTCTTCTCTCTGGTCTACGGGATCACCACCGGCGGTGAATCCGGCTGGCTCAGCCTGCCCACCCTGACCTCGCTGGTCGGCGCCGTGGTGCTGCTCAGCGGCTTCCTCGCGGTCGAGGGGCGCCACCGCGAGCCGCTCGTACCGCTGCGTCTGCTGCGCCGTCCCACCGTGAAGTGGGGCATGACGATCGGCCTGATCACCTTCGGGATGTGCGGCGGAGCGACGCTGCTGCTGAGCATGTATATGCAACAGGTCGTCGGCTGGACCGCGCTGCAGACCGGCCTCGGTTTTGCCGCCGAGGGTGTCGCCGCCCTGATCTCGGGAACCATTGCAGCGCGGCTGATCAGCGCACGCGGTGCCGGCGCCGCAGCCGCCCTCGGCCTCACAGCTCAGGGTCTGGGCACCGCCACCATGGCGATGCTGCCCGCGGAGGGCAACCTCACACTGCTGCTGGGTACTTCGGCGGCGATGGGCTTCGGGCATGTGCTGGCTGTCGTGTCTGCCGTCACCACCATCACATCCGGACTCGACGAGTCCGACCAGGGTGTTGCTGGAAGCCTGGCGCAGATGCCGACCTTTATCGGTGCAATCGGCGTAGCCGGGCTCAGCGCCATCGTCGCTGCTCGTGCCGAGGCTCTGACGCCGGCCACCACTCGGGCGCCGGCGACGCTCGGAGGACTGCACACCGCGTTCCTGGCGGCGGGAGCAGTCGCGCTGACCGGAGCGATGGTGGGCGGGACGGTGCTGCGCCGCGATCGCGCGGGCGAGCAGGAGCACGCGACGGCTGCCTGACCGCTGGTGCTTCGATCCTCGCGGCGACGCCCCGGTCCGGAAGACGAGGGCTTGGGCGCACGGACCGTAACGGTGGGGGCGGAGGTTCCTGGCCCGACGAGAGCTCAGCCTCTCGGCGTCTCGTCGATGACAGGCATCGGTTTCCCGCCCGGATGCCACCCGTTGAGGAAGTCGGCCTGCCTGGCGACGTCAACGAGTTCGATCCTGGCACCGATGCTGTCCATCCGGTGATAGGCGAACGGCCGACCGTAGGGACAGCCGGAGAAGTCCACGGGCATGCTCGCTTCCTCCAGACGCCGGGAGCCGTGCCGTACATCGCTGGTCCAGAAGCCGATGTGATCGAACCTGGCTCACCTGGACGCGTCCCAGGGACTGCCGGGCGGCCCTTCGATGAGTTCGACGAAGGGCGGTCCGCCGGCGGTGAAGACGATGCGGTAGTCCCACTCACCGAGCCGGTCGGATACCGGATCACTCCACGCGACCCCAGCCGCACGCTTAAAGTCCTGCATTGCCTGCTCGATGTCCGGAACCACGAAGCACACATGGTAAAAGGCAGTCATTGATCCACAGTGTCATCGAGCACCAGTCCCCGCAGCCGCCGCAGCCGCTCCTGTGACACCGACCCCGGGGCTGCCTGAAATATCGTCACACCCAGTCCTTCATCGTCCGGGGTACGCAGCAGTTCCGCGGTGAGAGTCATGACGCCCACCTGCGGATGCCGGTACGTGCGGGAGACGGTGGCGCAGTTGCTCACCGGGTGCTCGGCCCAGATCTCGCGAAACTCGGGACTGAGTTCCTTCAGTTCGTTGGTCAGCGCCAGCAGGGCCTCATCGTTGGGGAACTTGCTCATCGACACCTGTAGATACGCGATGTCGTCCCGGGCCTTGGCTGTCCAGTCGACGTACAGTCCGCGGGCGAACTCAAGATCCGTGAAGTCGATGCGTACGAAGTTGGGTGTGCTGCCCGCAGTTTCGAACGGCCAGTGCGGTGCCAGCAGGGCGTGCGCCAGCGGATTCCAGGCAAGGATGTCTCCGCGGCGGCCGACTGCGATGGCCGGGGCTTCTGTGTACGCCCGGACCATGTGCGTGATTCCGGGCCGCAGCACTTCGGGTTGCGCCGTCTCCTGCGCGTGCGTGATCCGCGCCAGCCGGTGAAGGTGGCGGCGTTCATCGCCGTCCAGGCGCAGAGTGCGGGCCAGGGCGTCGAGTACCTCGTCCGACACGTTCGGGGCTTGGCCCTGTTCCAGTCGGATGTAGTAGCCGACGCTCACCCCGGCCAGCGGAGCCAGCTCCTCGCGCCGAAGCCCAGCCACCCGGCGCCGCCGTACACCACCGGGTAGCCCGAGCTCCTCGGGCCGTAGCCGCGCCCGTCTGGACCGCAGGAACTCCCCCAGTGCAGAAGATGGATGCATCGCCCCAGCCTGACACGTCCTTGTTCCTGAAGTTGATGCCATCCGTGATCACGGTGGTGGTGCGGCGCAGGTCGGTCCGGGGGCGGAACCCGTGGTGGGGGCGCTGGGGGGGCGTCAGCCCGTGAACGCGAACCTCAGGCAGAGGCCATCCGAAGCGGCCGAGGGACGAGAGGCTGTTGCCGTGAACACAGGAGAGGGCGAAGTCCCACTGTCCGGAGGCCGGATCACTGCGGGGGTGGTACGCGTTGACGACACCGTGCGGCGACCCGTCACGGCCAGATCGCCCTTCGTCGCGGAATTGCTGGAGCACCTGCACCAATGCGGGTTCACAGGCGCACCACGGCATCTCGGGCTCGACAGTGCGGGGCGCGACACGTTCACCTATGTGCCCGGCCGGGTGCCGGCCAGATTCCAGGTGTGGAAAGACGATCAGGTTGCGGCTGCCGGCGCGCTTCTGCGCTCGTTGCATGAGGCCACGCGCGGCAGTCGCCTCACCGGAACCTCTCCGATCGTCTGCCATCACGATCCCGGCCCGAACAACGTCGTCTTCCAGCGGGGCCGCCCGATGGCCTTCATCGACTTCGACACCGCTGCCCCCGGCGAGCCCCTGGAAGATCTGGGATACATGGCCTGGACGTGGTGCATCTCCTCCAGGTCGCAAGCCCCGCCTCCCCGCGCACAGGCGGACCAGGTACGCATTCTCGCCGACTCCTACGGGTTGGAGACCGCCGAGCGCTTCGAGCTCGTCGATGCCGTCCTGGACCGCCAGAACCGCAACGCCCTCTGGTGGCACCAGCACCTCAACACCCCGGGGCCACGGATGGCTGACAGCGAGCAGATTCTCGCCCGGATCGACTGGTCCCGGCGTGAACACGACCACACAGCCGCCCATCGCGCTGACTTCATGAACGCTCTGCGCTGACGAAGACCGGTATCGATTGCGGCTCTGCTGAGAAGCCCGCGACGGGTTGGCGTCCGAATCCCTCAGGCCGGACGGACCAGGGCGGTCGCATGCGCCTCCAGAGCGGCGGCGATCACCTTCGCGGTGGCCTTGTGTGTCACCTGGGCGGCGAGGCGGTCCAGTTCGGCCGGCGCGGGCTCACTGTCGATCCGGCCCAGGGCGAGCGCGCCCGCATGCGCCACCTTCGCACTGCGCGGGCCCCGCCCGGGCACCTTCTGCAGTGAGTTCTCCACCAACGCCCCCAGCGCACGCACTGCGTCGGGATGCGGTGGCAGCAGCGACAACAGCCAGGCAAGGCCACGCAGCGCGAGGGCGTTGTACGGGTCGAAGACCTCGTTGAAGTGCCGGTCTTCGCAGAACACGGCTTTCACACGGAAGGTACGCGGAACGCCCACCAGCGCCAGCCAGGACACCACCTTCTCCCGCACCAGCTCGGGGCCCAGCGGCTCGACGAGCTGTCGAGCCAGCCTGTCCCACTTCGCGCTGGGCCTGGCGGACGTGGCGGCGAGGGCGTGCGCGAGCAGCGCTCGCCACGGGTCGTCCGGACCCGGACCCACCTCCTCCAGGGCACGTTCGGCCCACTTCTCCCCCACGTTGAGCACCGGATCGGTGGGTTTCTCACCGGCGCGGACGAGTGGTGCGGCCGGGAAGCCGTATTCCATGCCACTGCGACGGAAGGCGGCAATCGCAGCCGGCGTGAGAGAGCGGCCGGCCGCCAGTTCCGCCTTCACCAGGACCGAGAGATGCTCCTCGTACCAGAAGGAGTGGCATTCACCGAGGTCGTCGAGCACCTCGACGCGCTCGGCGGACAGCGGGTCCTCGGGTAGGTCCGCGGCGAGGATCCCGGACAGAAGCAGTGTCCGTGACCGGAACTCGTAAGCCTCCTCGATGCGGTGGCAACGCGCGGCCAGGGAAATGGCGAGGCGGCGACGACGCTCTTGAGGGAGATCACACAGCTGGTCCAGAAGCTGCACCGACCAGCCGACGCCGTGATAGCCGCTGTCGGCGACTCCCATGGCGTTGAGAGTCCTGTCCGCGAGCTCGATGTCACCTGCGGCGATTTTGCTGGGAACACCTTGCATCTCGCTCAATTCCTCACCATCGCAGCCGACTTCAGGAAGGTCACCTCGGTGTCATCGGGCTGGTCCAGGCCCTGGAACACCTCGGTCGGTCATGTCGACTGACACTAAGGGGCCGCTCTGACATCGGACTGAGGGAGCTCGGCAGTAGGTGTCACGTGAGTCGCTCGGTGGTGGGGCGGTTGTCCCAGCGGTGGAGAGGGGTGGAACGGCGGATGAGCATGCGCAGTGTGACGATGGCGGCCGTCCGGTGGCCGGTCAGCTCAGGCGGGCGTCCGCGTAGGCGGCCATGGCGTCTCGCTGGTAGGCGGCGAGCCCGACAGCGACCTGGTCGTAGGCCGCGCGCCACTGCACATCGTCGACATAGGTCTGCCCGAGGGCTTTGAACGCGGCTGCGTTCGGGCTCCACATCCGGCAGATGCTCCGGTAGTGGGCATCGACCTCGGCCTGCACCGCCGGGTCGGTCACCGGCGTGGCGGCTGCCGCGAACTCGGCCATGCGGACCATCGCCGCAGTCGCCTCCCGTTGCAGCCGTGCCTGGTCCTCAGCGGTGAGTGTGCCGGCGAATTGCCTCGACTGCGCTCCCTCGTCAGGCCACTGCTCGCGGGCGGCCGCCTCGTGCCGGGCGGCGTCGAAGCCGTCGAACAGGTTCTCCGGCGTGCTGATCTTCGTCATATCGTGGGTGTCCTCGTCTTCCTCAAGTTCGGCGATGGTGCGGCCGACCGTGGCGGCCAGTACATCCAGCCGCTCCCGCTCCGCCAGCAGCCTCCGACGGTGCTCCCGCAGCGCGGCCACCTGGTCGACCTGGCGCTCCAGGACCGCTGTGATGTCGCGTAGTCCCAGACCGAGTTCCCGCATCAGCAGGATCTGCTGCAGCCGCAGCAGATCCGCTTCCTCGTAGTAGCGGTGGCCGTTGCTCCCGATGTACGCGGGAGCGAGCAGCCCGATCTCGTCATAGTGCCGCAGCGTCCGGGACGTCACCCCGGACATCCGGGCCACGTCCGCGATGGACCAGGCCATAGCCGTGCCTTTCATCGCCGGGCCGGTCTCTCCGGCCACAGCCATGACCGTAGGAGTTGACGCTGCGGAAGGCGCAAGCGGGCGCCGGAACGCAACGCTCTCGCCACGCTCAGTAAGCGCTGAAGATCCGCCGCTTGTGAACCAGTACTCACCAACAGCCGCTGTTTGAGCCCATCTACTGCCGGGCTCTCCGAGCCGGCCGGCCGGTGACTCAGTCGGCGAGCCGGGGCGCGGCTCGCGTTCCGGCTGAGGGCCGGCCTCGGACGATCGGTTGACAAGCATGGCTACACCTATTAGCTTTTGGCTATCGAAGTTAGCCAACCAGGGGAGTTGTCGTGACCGAGTACCTTGCCGTCGACGGTGGCACGATCGCTTACGAAGTTTCCGGCTCCGGCCCGCTGGTCGTTCTCGCTCACGGGATGGGGGACAGCCGCGCCGCGTACCGTGCCATGATCCCGGCGCTGGTGGGGGCGGGCTACCGGATCGCCGCGGTCGATCTGCGCGGCTGCGGCGAGTCCAGCACCGACTGGCCGGCCTGGAGCCGCACCGACATCGCGGGTGACCTGCTCGCAGTGATCCGCCACCTGGGAGGGCCGGCCGTGCTCGTCGGCCATTCCGTGTCCGGCGGTGCCGCCACCATCGCCGCGGCGCAGGAGCCCTCGCTGGTCAGTGCGGTCGTCGAGTTGGGGCCGTTCACTCGCAAGCAGTCGATGCGGCTGGGTGATCTGCGGGTGAAGCGGTTCCGGCAGGGGATGCTGCGGCTGCTCGGTGCGGGTGTGTTCGGCAGTCTGCCGCTGTGGCGTTCGTACCTGGACGTGGCCTATCCCGGGGTGAAGCCGGCCGACTGGGCGGAGCGGCTCGGCCGGATCGACGCGCTGCTGCGGGAGCCGGGCCGGATGAAGGCCATGCAGGCCATGGGCCGCAGCGCCCCGACCGATGCCGGCGCGCAGCTCGGCAACGTGCGCTGCCCGGTTCTGGTCGTGATGGGCACGCTCGACCCCGACTGGGCCGACCCGCACGCCGAGGGAGCGGCAGTCGTCGACGCCCTGCCGTCGGGCCTCGGCCGCCTGGAGATGATCGACGGCGCCGGGCACTACCCACACGACCAGTTCCCCGACCAGGTGGTTTCCCTCATGCTCACGTTCCTCGGTTCGGACGCCGCCCGTGCCTAGGGCGGGCCTGGACCCGGCGGCCGTGGCCGCGGCCGGTGCCGCCCTCGCCGACGAGGTGGGACTGGGGAACCTGACGATGGGTGCACTGGCCGAGCGGGTGGGCGTGCGCGCCCCCTCCCTGTACAAGCACGTCGGCGGCCAGGAAGACCTCAACCGCCGCATCGCGGCCCTCGCGTTGAGCCAGGCGGCCGACGCCGTCGGCAGCGCGGTCCAGGGGTACGCGGGCCGCGACGCCCTGGCCGCTGCCGCCCGCGCCTTCCGCACCTTCGTGGTGGAGCACCCCGGCCGCTACGCCGCGACGATCGGCGTGGAGCCGTCCGGCCCGGACGATCCGCTGGCAGTCGCGGGCGCGCGACTGCTCGACGCGTTCTCGGCGGCCCTGCGCGGCTACGGGATCGCGGAAGCGGACACGGACCACGCTCTGCGCATGCTGCGCAGCCTCTTCCACGGGTTCGCCACGCTGGAAGCGGGGGGCGGCTTCCGGTGGAGCACCGACGTCGACGAGAGCCTTGAGTGGCTGATCGCCTTTGCCGACCGGGGCCTGCGCACTCTGTGAGGATCTGTTCCTTCCCGTGCCCGAGGGCAGGACGGTCAGCCTTCAGTCCGGACCTCTCCCGAACCAGTGCGGGTGGGATGGTTTGCGGCACCTGTGGTGAAGTGGTCGAACTCGCCTGCCCGGACGCCTTTTTCGAAGGCCTCCCATTTCGTGCGGGTGGTGGTGACGACGTTCTCGGGGTCACTGGTCTCACGCAGGTGCACGAGGTCACCCGTGCCGAAGGCGATCTCGATCCAGGGGCCGGGTCCGGGGTCGCCCTCGGGGGCGGCGCGGATCCAGGTGAGGTCGGCGGGGGCGTCAGTCATGGAGGTGCCCTTCCTTGACTGTGCGGAGGAGGGCGCGGAGCGTTGCGGGGGTGGTGTGGAGTATCGCGCCGCTGGGGTCGCTTGATTCGGTGAGTGCTATCGATCCGGGTCGGTCGCTGCCCACGTGGACACAGGCTTCGCCCTGTGCGCAGTACGACGACCTCTGCCAGGTGTGTGCGTGCATCGTGCTTCCCTTCACAGGCTCTGGGCGACCTTGTGGATGAGTTCCTGGGACTGCTCTTCGTTCAGGGACGCGGCATCGAGGCGCTCCAGGAGGAGTCGGTACTGCGCCAGTTGGGACTCCGCGTCGATGAACACGGGGCCATGTGACTGGTCCAGCTGCGCGGTGTCGAGTACGGGAACCGGCCCGCGCACGTAGTACAGGGACTGCCCCGAGCCCGGGTAGTACGTGGCCTCGAAGGGGATCACGCGGATGGTTGCGTGGGGGAGCTCGCTCATCTTGAGCAGGTGCTGGAGCTGGCTGCGGGCGATGTCCGGCCCGCCGAACCTCATGCGCAGAGCTGCCTCGTGAATGACGGCCCGGTACGGCGCAGGGTCGGTGCGGTAGAGGACCTCTTGTCGCTTGATGCGGTAGGAGACGCGGTGCTCGATCTCCGGTGGCGGCAGGTCGGGGACGGCCTGCCGATAGATCTCACGGGCGTGATCGACGGTCTGCAACAGGCCGGGAATGTGGATGCTGTGCGCCGCGTGCAGGGCGGTGCCATGGTGCTCGATCTCGGCCAGATCGAGCAGCTTGGGCGGCAGGATCTCCCGGTACTCCTCCCACCAACCGCGCTTCCGGTCGGTCGTCATCGCCACGAGCGCCTCGATCAGGGCCTGATCCGTGCAGGAGTAGGTGTGGGCCGCGACCCGTACCCGCTCGGCACTGACGCCGAAGCGTGCCACTTCCATGTTGCTGAGCTGCCCCGAGCTTGTTCCAAGGAGGTCGGCCGCCTGCGTGGTGGTCATCCCGGCGCGTTCCCGCAGTTTGCGCAGTTCGACGCCGAGCCGTGTGCGGCGTGCCGTAGGGGCGGCCCTGCCTGTCATGTCGAACTCCCCTTGGAATGCGTCCCGTTGGGCGGTCACTCACACGAGTGATTCAGTGCAAGGATTCTGGTCAATTTAAGCAAGGAATCTTTGCGCACCGCTAATCTCGATCTCAGGCCACCCGCCCGGAAGTACCCCGCTCGACGGAGCGGCCTCGTCACCGGGCACCGCAGGACACCTCACCGCAGGACACCTCATCCACCTCGCCCCTTCGCGATCGGAGACCTCCATGCCCACGGCCACCGTAGCGCCGCCCTGGACGTACACCCTCCAACTCCCGCAGGATCCTCGGGCTCCCGGGGTGGCTCGCCACACGCTCCGGCACGTGCTGCGCACGCATGGCATGCCTGAACTCATCGAAACCGCCGAGTTGTTGGCCAGTGAGCTGGTCACCAACGCCTACCGGCACTCCTCGGGGCCGTACTCGCTGCGTATGCGTGACGCGGGGCGCAGCCGGGTCCGGCTCGGCGTGTGGGACACCGAACCGCACATCCCGGCACCGTTCCGGTGGAGCGAGCAGGCTCCGGCCGAGCTCGCCGAGCGGGGCCGCGGGCTGTATCTGGTCACGCTCTACGCGGAGTGCTGGGGCGCGTACCCGATGCGCGGCGGGCTGCCGGGGCAGGGCGGCAAGCTGCTGTGGGTCGAATGCGTCGCCAAGCCTGACTGCCAGTGAGGCGAGCTGTCGTCACATTTCGCCGGCCGCTGTGTGCCCTGCCCCGTCAGGACTTCGCGTCGGCCTCGGTCATCGACTTCACGGCCCGGTCGATCGTGCTGTCGTACAGACCCAGCTTCGGGTTGAGCACCTCGACGCCCTCGCCGAGCGGGAAGTTCTGCGTCTCCGCGTTGGGCAGGTGGTCGGAGGCGATCACGTTCAGCTCGTTGATCCAGGTCAGGGCCCCGCTTGCCGCGTTCGCGCCGCTCGGGTTCAGATCGATCACCGCGAGGGCGGCCGTCCTGGGCTTCACCGGGTACGCGGGGGCCCCGCCCAGGCCGCTGGGGATGAGGGGGTGGACGTCCTTGCCGTGGTTCGCGCTGCTGCTGTTGCCCAGGAAGACCAGCGGGAAGTAGCTCAGACCGCAGGAGTTCGCGCCGATGTTGTTCACCTCGATCACCTGCTGGGTGGGCGAACCCTCCCGGGGATACACCCGCACGGAGAGGTCCTCGCCCTTGCACATGTGCTTGTAGGCGTAGGGGGTTGAGGAACATCGGAACGAAAACCGGCGCTAAGCCTCGATCGGCCCTGGTGGGCGACTGACGGATCGTCGGCGGCCGGACCCGTCTGAAGTCTTCCCGCAGATAACGCCCTATTATCTGCGGGAAGACTGATCACGACCTGCGGGAACGGCCGGGAGACCGTGCGCGAAGCGGCCCCGTTATCTGCGGCAAGAGGGGAAGCGGTGCCGACACTCGTACGACTGCCCGCCGGGAAGGCTCTCACCGTCCGCACCGCGGCCGACGTGTTCCTCGACTCGCTCGGAAACGCGAACACGGTCCGCAACTACGGGATCGGGGTCGGCAAGACCGCCGAGCGGCTCGGCGACACACGCCCGCTCGCCTCGGTCGCCGACGACGAGATCGGCGAGGCGCTCGAACTGCTGTGGGGCAGCACAGCGGTCAACACCTGGAACGCCCGGCGGGCCTCCGTGTTGTCCTGGCTCGGCTGGTGCCGAGAGCGCGGCTACGACGGCCCGAAGGTGCCGGTGTGGGCGAAGCGGCTGACCCCGCCGGACTCCGAGACCCCGGCCCGCTCGAAGATGGCGATCGACCGGCTCATCGCCCGCCGGGACGTCCACCTCCGGGAGAAGACCCTGTGGCGGATGCTTTACGAGACGTGCGCGCGGGCGGAGGAGGTCCTCGGCGTCAACATCGAGGAGCTGGACCTGGCCGGCCGCCGGGCCCCAGTGAAAGCCAAGGGCGCCCGGCCGCGCACCCGCCGCCGCGGCGCGGTGCGCGAGGACTTCGTGCTGGAGCCCACCTACTGGGACGCTGGCACCGCCCGCCTGCTGCCGCGCCTGCTCAAGGGCCGTACGCGGGGGCCGGTGTTCGTCACGCACCGCAAGCCGGGCCCCGGCAAGGTCGTTGGCCCGCGCGACGTGTGCCCGGACACCGGGCTGGCCCGGCTGTCGTACGGGCAGGCGCGCATGCTGCTGGACGCGCACACCGCCATCGGCGGCGAGTCCGGCACGGGCTGGGACCTGCACGAGTGGCGTCACTCCGGCCTCACGCACCTCGGCGAGGCCGGGGCGAGCCTGCTCATGCTCATGGCCAAGTCCCGGCACAAGAAGCCGGAGAACGTCCGCAGGTACTTCCACCCCTCGGCGGAGGCGATCGCCGAAGTCACCAGCCTTCTCGCGCCCGGTGACAGCAGGCGCTGAGCCCAACGCAATACGGAGGTTGCGAACAACAGCTTCTACGGCGGCCGGAGCGGAGGCCCCACAGAACGGGCCGGTGACCGATGCGGTGGCGATCTTCATCTCGGGACAGCCGCCACTGCAGCCGCTCTTCGGGCATGCAGCAGGTGCGCCACAAGTTGCACCGGTCGGTCAGCGAGACTCCCACCCAGCCGACCTGCGTTCCGTTTAAAGCCGCACGTCAGGGCCCTCTCCACACGAGAGGAAAGGCGATCAGCCAGAGCCGACTGCGCTGACCGTGTACGAGAACAAGTTTTACGCCGACAACGGATCTCGGCGACGCCTGCCAACGGGGTCACTGACGGCGTATCCAATCCGACCCGGTTTGGTCTCTTTTTTTGGCTCTTGTCTTGTTACTCAAGGTCAGGAGGAAGAAGGTGCCGATGAGGCCGATCGCCCGTTTCTGGGCATACCTCGATGAGAACGGTCCAACGCCCCGCCGGGTCAACGAGTTCGGTTCAACGAGTCGCGGCGGCGTTCAACCCCGAGTCCGCCTCTAGGCCAGCGGCGACGGCGGCGTACATGCACTCAATAACGTCCTTGCGGTGGTCCTGGTAGGTGAATCAAGCGCACGGCTCCCCGGTTGGTGAGCCTCTTCCAGAAGAGGCTGTAGAGGAGCGTCGGCAGGTCGGCGAAGGGCGAAGACGAGGCCAGGAGCAGGGCGATCAGCCGCAGCAGGGTGCGCTGCGTGCCCAGGAGGATCACCGTGTTCGAGAACAAGGCGCGCTGGGCGGGCAACACGTTGACCACGCGAACCTGAATCCCCGTCGATCCGTCCTGACCGGCTGGTCAGAACCTCCCGCACAGACGCGGGGGCCTCACGGGAGGATCGCCTTGGCGGCCAACCCCAGCACGAATCCCACGATGATCGCCCACAACCAGCCCCCGGCTGCCGGTCGCGAACACGGAGCGCGGGCTGCTGCTCACCTGCCTCTGGTGCATCCGCGAGGTCGACCCGGCGACGATGCTGCTCACCGGGCTGACCCGGGACGGCGTCTATCTCGTCGAGAACGGCGAAGTGAGCGGCGCGGTGAACAACTTCCGATTCAACGAGTCGCGGCGGAGGCGCGGCGTAACGTGCAGGCGGATGGTGGAATGCGATGCGGAAGTGCCACGGTGACGGCGCCCAGGTCTTCCGGTTCACCAGCGCTCAGACGGGCCTCCAGAAGAACGTGCAGGCCAGGAGAACGTGCAGGCCAGAAAAACAATGCGTTGCTCCCTGCACTGACACAAGATGAGCTGTACGGCCGGATCTGATTCCGGTGGATCTTCCGCAGCCGGCGTCAGCCGAGGTCGCACACCAACCTCAAGAAAAGCTCAGATCAATCATGTGGGTGCGGTGCTACGCACCAGGCCCCTCGTGACATAGTTTGTGGGCGCTCCAGCAGCCAGTTGGAAGGTGCGAGCGTCACGGGGCGTACTCAACTGCCCTGTAATTTCAAACCTGTTCTTCCGAACGTCCTGCGGTGCACCCCGCAGGGTGGCTGGTCTCCTCCGGGACGGTCGCTCTGTCCGGTGCACCAATGACCAGAGGAGGACTAGGAATGCCGACCGGCACTGAAGACGGCGACGCGGCGCAGAGCGGCGAGCAAGATGGCTCGCAGCCCGGCGACGAGGAGACGTCACAGGACCGGGAGGACCGCATCAGCGAGTACAAGCGGATCGCCATCGAGGCCGCGGTGAACCTTGCCGTGAACGTCCTCTCTGGCGTTGCCGTCGAAGTGCTCTCACGGCTCTTCTTCTAAAAGAGCTGCGGCCCCAGGTGCGCCAAACACCCAGGGCCGCGTGGCGGTTATCCCGACGTACGGCCCCGTCCGCCTCACAAGCTTGGGCGGGGTCGTACGACACTCAGCCAGGCAACGGATCCCGCTGCCCACACCGGCCAGATCTATATGGCCTAGGCCATTCCCCTATGTCTAGTGCTCAGGGCGCTCGGCCAGGTGGCACAACCATAATGGACTGTTGCGTCACGTGTCATTCAGTCCTCGTCGGCGGCGTCCTTGCCGCGCAGCGGGCGCAGCCCGCCGGGCAGCTCGGGGAGCTTGAACGAGTACCGGCCCAGCATGTTGATGTGCTGCCGTACGAACGGGGAGAGGCGGGCGACGTCCTCGTCGCGGACGTCGAATCCGTCCGCCCGCAGCTGGTTCACCGCGGCGTCCATGTACCTCGTGTTGAACAGGACGACGGCGTTGAGGACCAGGCCGAGCGCGCCGAGCTGGTCCTCCATGCCGTCCTGGTAGCGCTGGTAGAGCTGCCCCGAGCGGCCGTGGAAGATCTTCCGCGCGAGGGCGTGGCGGCCCTCCTGGAGGTTGGCCTGCGCCTTGATCTGGCGGCGGTAGCCGGGCTCGTCGGCCAGGCGCAGGATGTGCAGGGACTTGGCGATCCGCCCGTAGTTGGCGATCGCGTCGCCCAGCGGGGTCGGCCGCCCGTCCCGCGACAGCATCCGGATCACGTCGTACGCGCGCACGGCGCCAGTGTGGATGGAGCCGATGATCCGCAGGATGTCCTCCCACCATCGCTCGATCCGGGCGAGGTCGACCCGGCCGCGGGCGGCTTCCTGGAAGGCGCCGTAGTCGGCGGTGCGGTCGATGCGCCACATCTTCTGATCCGGCAGGTCAGCGAGCTGCGGCGCGTACGCGAACCCGGCCAGGGTGAGGAGTCCAAAGACGATGTCGCTGTACGAGGCGGTGTCCGTGACGATCGTCTCCGGGCGCTTGCCGCCGTCCCGGTCGTAGAGGACATCGAGCACGTACAGGGAGTCGCGCGGGGTGCCGGCCACCACCTTCCCGCCGAGCCCCGCCGCCTGGTCGTTGATCATGTTCAGCCAGGTGGCGCCGCCCCGGCGCCCGAAGTACTTGGGGTTGGGGCGGGCGTAGACCGAGGGGACGGGGACGACGAACCGCATGCCGTCCACGGAGGCGACCAGCCCGCCGCCCCACACCTGCGCGAGGCCGATGGACGCCTGGTGCTCGATGAGGGTGGCGTTCGCGGCCCGGTAGGTGGCCAGCCGCAGATACGTCTGGTCGACGTGGGACAACCTGCCGTACTTCAGCTCGTCGATCCCGCCGATGACCGGCGTGTAACCGACGTTGCAACCGTGCGCGACCAGCAGCGCGGCGACCGTCACGTGCAGGTCCTTGAGCCGGGCCTCGCCGCCGGTGATGGAGGTGAACGCCTGGTCGGCGCCGGTACAGGAGAACACCTCCAGCAGGACCTCCGGCAGGTCGACGCGGGGCATCATCGCCTCCACCGCCTTCCGCAGGTCGGTCAGGGAGGCGGGTTCGGGCTCCGGCTGAAGGGCGGCGAAGTGCAGGCGGCCGTCGTCGTCGAACACGATCTGGGAGTTCGCCGGCACTCGCCCGGCGACCTCCCGGTATGTGCCGTCCAGCAGCGCGGCCCGCGCCGCCAGGTGCTCACCCGGCTCGCCGGGCAGGTTCAGGGAAGCCAGCACGGTCGGACGGACCTGCTCCCATGCCTCGCCGTCCAGCAGCTTCGCCCGCGGGTCGCCCCACTTCGAGGAGTTCTTCGCGAACACCTCCCGCCGGCGCAGCAGCCGGTGGAAGGACTCCAGCACGCAGAACACGTACGCCTTCCAGTCCACCGTGCCCGCCTCCAGGTGCGGCGCGCTCAGCACCAGCCGCTTCCATGAGCCCACCAGCAGGGACGTGTCGATCTCGTCAGGGCTCACCTTCTTGCGCCCCATCAGGTCGGGCAGCGACTTCAGCGCCTTGAGGACCGGCAGGCCCTCCGGGGTGGCGCCGAAGTCGACGACCTGGACGAGGAGCGCCAGGAACGGCCGTACGGTGGGGAACCGGGTGACCAGCATCGTCCGCCATGCTTCATCCGCGTCCGAGTCGATCGGCGGCGCCAGCTCGAACAACGCGGCGATCGCGGCGGCCAGCTCCTCGCGCGGCACCACCTCCTCGATCCGCTCCCACATCGCCGTCAGCGTCGCCACCTCCGGCGGACTGATCTCCCCGGACTCGGTGTCGACCTGCTCACTCGTGGTGTCGAACACGACCCGGAACGCGGTCGCCAGCCTGATCCCGGCCCGCTCCATCCTCGGCAGCGTCTTCAGCTTCTGCTTCGCCGTCTCCCGCTCCGCCCGCGCGAGCAGCTTCGTCGCGACCAGCACCTCCAGCAGGTCCAGCGCGTCATCGACCGCCCGGGACGTCAGGTAGACCGCGGTGGCCAGCAGCGTCGCCAGCCTGCGCGAGTCACCGTGACGCCGCAGCAGGGACGCCTTGCCGTCCACGCCGTACCGCGACAGCTCCGCCAGCCGCCGGGGCGGTATCCCGGACACGTCCAGCTCACCCATCCCGAACGCGTCGATCTCCGCCGCCCGCTCAAGCGCCCACTTCATCTGCGGGCCGGAGATCCGCACCGGGCCGCGCCGCAGCCGGTCCAACTCCGACACCCGCGCTCCGGGCGGCACGGTCAGCAGGGAGTCGAGCACCGCCCGCTGACCGGTGCTCAGCAGCCGGTAGAGGCTGTCCCACAGCCGCTGGTTCGCCGCCTCCCGTACCGAGGCCACCAGCCGGGCGAGCGTCGTCACGCCGGGCAGCAGCACCCGCCGCTCACGCAGCCACCCCACCGCCGCGTCGAACAACGCCTTCGGGCCCTCCCCGGTCGTCCAGGCCCGCGCGTCCACCCACACCCGCAACTCGGCTTCCGCCTCGGCGAACTCCGTGTACTCCAGGAGCTTCCGCAGCTCACGGACGTGAGCCAGCCGGGTGTTCTCCCGTTCCCCGTACGCCTTGAGTGCCGACGCGTCCGCGATGCCGAGCTGCTCGGCGAGATAGTCGACGACTTCGGCCGGCACGTCGGTCGGGTCGTCCAGGAACACCCCGAGGTAGCGCGCGGTCGTGAGCTGGGCCGCGAAGCCCAGCCGGTTGTGGGACCGCCGCCTGCCCTCGATCAGCTCCCGGTCCGCGTCGTCCAGGAAGAAGAACCGCTCCAACTCCGTACGGGACGGCGCCCCGTTGTACGCCGCGTACGCGGCGGCTTGTGCATCCGTCAGAAACTCGACCGGCACCCCGGACCTCCACACAGTCAATGATCAACACGACTGCTGAAGGCTCCGCCCTCGAAGAAGTCCAGGTCAAAGCGCTCTCAGGTACGCGGAAAGCTTAGCGTCGGTTTTCGTTCCGATGTTCCTCAACCCCCGCGTAGGCGTCGCTGGTGTCGCCTCCGGTGGCCGGCGAGGCGTTGCTTCCGGGCGTGGCCGTGCCGGAAGGGGCCGTGTCCCCGGCGCCGCCGGTCGTTGCGGTGTGCGTGGGCTCGGCGGGCCCGGAGGCGCCGGAAGAGGCGGTGGCCGGTGCGGAGCTGTTCGGCCGGTCGGCGCCGTCGGTGCTGCCGTCGTCCCCGTTGCAGGCGGTGAGTGCCAGGGCGAGTACGGCGGTCAGGGCGGCGCCCAGAGTGGCGGTGTGCCTGCGGCTGCGAGTCGTATGCATGAATACTCCCCCGAGTGAGACGCGAAGACGGACCGGAGCGTGGGTGAGTCGCACCCTCCTGAGCTCCTGCCACTTCACGCTACGGCCGGCGGAATCCCATGGGCGATATCTTCCGGATTCATCGCAGTGGCGTGACGATCCGGTGATGTTCGGCACCGGACCGCTACCGCAGCTTGGAACGGATTTGGAACGGGTCCTGGAACGGGAACGGGAGCCCGGACGTCGAGGGTGATGCGCCGGGGCTTCCGGCGTCCACTATCCGTGCCCAGACCTCTCAGCTCTCGAATTCCTCCGCCAGTTCCTCCCACGCGAGACTGCGCAGGTCTGCCGGCGCGTTGTCGTTCGTCGGAGGGTCCGGAGTGTGCTGGAACCAGACGACGACGAGCGCGGAGAAGTGCCAGCCGTCGTTGTGGGCGGGGTCCAGCTCCTTCGAGTCGAACTCGCCGACGCACGCCACGGGTGGCAGATCCTCCATCGGTTCTCCCCGGCGCGTGACCCGGCCGCGGTCCTTGCGTGCGGGCGGGACGAGGTGGACGGGCAGACCGGGGTACGCCTCCCGGGCGGTACGCAGCAGGTCGGCGACGATCCGGTCATTGACCGCCGTGGTCGCCGCACCCTCGATCAGGCCGCCGTACGTCGAGTGGAGCCGCAGCTCGACGAGGGCGATGCCACGGCGCGGCGAGAGGGTGAGGTAGGTCAGGGGCATGGCCGGACGGTACGCCGGGGGAACCGCTCCGCACGAGGGGCCGGTGCGCCGCGCCTGCTCGTAGCTGAATAACTCTCAACTTGCCGACGGTGGCGGCGCTTTCCGCTAGCTTTTTGACGTGATCCCGCTCGTCGAGTGGGTCCGGACCTCGGCGGCTGCCGGCAGCCGGGGCGTACGGAGCGTCCGGGCCTCGGAACCGTGCGTGAGGGCCACGGCGTCCCTCCTGTCGCAGGAGCGCATCCGACACTCGCATCCCGCACCCGCATCCCGCACCCGGATCCCGCACTCGAGACCCGCACCCGAATCCGCCACTCGAGACCCGCACCAGAATCCGGCACCCGAACCCCGCACCGATATCGAACCCGACACCCGCACCCGACACTTGGGGGAAGCATGGCAGCACAGGAGCCCGGCGCAGGAGCGGAACCGTTGCGGGATGCTGCGGCGGCGGTGCCGGCTTCGGAGCAGGCGACCACCGTGTTACCCGCCACCATCGGGCCGTACGTGGTGATGCGCGGGCTCGGTGGCGGCGGGATGGGCGTGGTGTCCCTGTGCCGGACCGTCTCGGGACGGCTGGTCGCGGTCAAGCAGGTGCGCGAGGAGTACGCGGACGATCCGGCCTTCCGCAGCCGCTTCCGCCGGGAGGTGGCGGCGGCCCGCCGGGTCAGCGGCCTCTACACCGCGTCCGTCATCGACGCCGACACGGACGGCCACCGCCCCTGGGTGGCCACCGCCTACATCGCCGGGCCGACCCTCGACCAGGCGATCCGGATCTGCGGGACATTCCAGGAGCCGGCGCTGCGGGGCCTCGGGACCGCCCTCGCCGAGGCGCTCCAACTCGTGCACGCCGCAGGGCTCGTGCACCGCGATCTGAAGCCCGGCAACGTGCTGCTCGCCGCCGACGGGCCCCGGGTGATCGACTTCGGGATCACGAAGGCCCTAGGCGAGACCCGGCTGACGGGCACCGGCACCGTGATCGGGTCCCCGGCATTCATGGCGCCGGAGCAGGTCGTGTCGTTCCACGACGCCGGGCCGGAGAGCGACATCTTCACGCTGGCCGCGCTCCTCGTGTACGCGGCCTGCGGGGAGGGGCCGTTCGGTCCTGGGGACGAGGGGGCGCTGCACCGGATCGTGACGGAGGAGCCCGATCTGAACGGGGTCCCGTCCGCGCTGCGCCCGCTCCTGCTCGCCTGCCTGGACAAGACGCCGTCGCGGCGGCCCACGCTGGAGGAGATCCTTACCGGGCTGGCCCCCGCCGACCCGGAGGCGCTGTTGCTGCCCGCTCTGCGGGAGGACCTGGCGGCACGGGCCAGGGAGGCGGAGCTGATGGCGGTGGTCCCGCCGCCGCCGGGGACGCTGCCCGGAGGGCCGGGGGCCGGGCCGCGCATCAGCCGGCGACGGGCGCTCATCGGCGGGCTGTCCGCCCTCGGGGTGCTGGTGGTGGGCGGCGGGGCCGTCGCGGTGTGGGGCGACGGGGACGGTGACGGTGAAAGCACCGTGGCCGGGAAGAACGGCGCGAGCCGCAAACCGGTCGGACAGGCGGTGCCGTCGGTGAAGCTCACCGATCCGCCGAAGCCCTTGTGGACCTGGCCCGCGCCCGCCTCCACCACGATGCCCGTGCTCGACGCCTTCGGCTCGACCCTGGTGATGAACGAGAGCCGTATCGCAACGGCGGCCCTCGACGCCTCGACCGGCAAGGTCCGCTGGAAGCGCGGGGTGTCCTACGGTGTGCCGGCGGGCAGCAAGGACAGGTTCGGAGTCGGCGCGACCATCCTGGGGCGGGTGGGGGACGGGCTCCTCCTCACCAACTACGGCATGAACTCCGCCTCCTTCAAGCTGGAATACCTCATGTCCAGCGTGGATCCCGCCACCGGGCGCAAGAGCTCCACGACGAAGACGGACAAGGAGCACCTCCCGATCAACCTGATGGCCAGTCATGGCCAAACCGCCTACTGCCTCTTCTCCCGGGTCCCGAGCGGTCTCCCCACCCCCGGAGCCACCCCGAGCACCGGGATGCCGAGCTCCGTCGGCGCCGTCGACCTGGCCGGCCGTACCGCCCGCTGGCAGCAGCCCATGCGGGACAACTCCTTCAACGGGGCCCGGTACGCCGCGGACGAACACGGCTTCTACTACTGCGAGGACACCGGCAAGGGGCTGACCGTGCACGCCCTGAACGCCGACGACGGCAAGAACAGGTGGTCCGTCGATGTGCCCGCCGACCCGGACAGCCACCTCCCCCCGTACATGCAGGCCGGGGGCGGGCAGCTCACCTCCGCCCTGACGGCGGCCGGGGGGCTGCTGATCACCGTGAACGTCAAGGGCGGACTGACCGCCTACGACGCGAAGAGCGGCCGCCGCCGCTGGTCGTTCGCCATGACCGCCGGCTCCACCCCGGCCGTGGCGGGAGGACTGGTGATCACCAGCGATCTCAACAGCGTCTACGCCATCGACCTGAAGACCGGGAAGAAGCGGTGGCAGACCCGCAGCCCGATTCCGCTGGGCGTCTACGGAAGCCGGATCGTGTCCGCGTCCGAACACGTCACCGCGGCGCTGTTCAGCACGGCCGTGATGACGTCGGACGGGATGGACATGAACGGCGGTACGGGCGGCTGCATGGTCCTGCGCACCTCGGACGGCAAGCAGTTGTGGTCGCTCCAGGAGAAGACGGGCTCCGGGGGCTCGTCGGCCGCGGCGACCCCCGCTCCCTCGTCGTCCGGCACCGATGCCGGTGTGCCCACGGGAATGGCGTTCTGGAGCCTGACGGTGCAGGACCGTACGGTCTTCATCATGGGCGACGGGCGGCTGCGGGCGTACCGGGCCGCCGAGGCATGACCGTCCCGTCGTCCGGGCCGGCCGCCGTCCCGCCCTCCGGGGCACTCCCGTCCGAACCGTCTCCCGTACCGCCGTCGTCGGCGCCGCTTCCGGCGGCCATCGGCCCGTACCGGGTGGTCCGGCTGCTCGGCTCCGGGGGCATGGGGCGGGTGTATCTCGCCGCCACCCGGGGCGGGCGGGCGGTGGCGGTGAAGGTGGTGCGGGAGAGCTACGCCCAGGACCCGCACTTCCGGGACCGGTTCCGTGCCGAGGCGGAGGCCGCCCTCAAGGTCAGCGGCGCCTTCACCGCCCCGGTGCTGGCCGCCGACACCGAGGCCGCGCAGCCCTGGCTGGCCACCGCCTACCTGCCCGCGCCGTCCCTGACCGACGCGGTCACCGCGTACGGGCCGATGCCGGAGCGGACGGTACGGGACCTGGCCGCCGGTCTCGCCGAGGCGCTGGCCGCCATTCACGCCGCGGGTCTTGTGCACCGCGATCTGAAGCCGTCCAACATCCTGCTGACCGCGGACGGGCCCCGGGTCATCGACTTCGGTATCACGCGGGCGGTCGAAGGGGCCGGACTGACCGGAACCGGCCAACTCGTCGGCACCGCCGGGTACATGCCGCCGGAACAGATCTCCGGGCGGACCTGTACGTCGGCGGCGGACGTCTTCTCGCTCGGCGCCACCCTGGTGTTCGCGGCCACCGGGCGCGGTGCGTTCGGGGCGAGCGGTCTGCACATCCTCCTGTACCGGACCGTGCACGAGGCGCCGGACCTGACGGCCGTGCCGGAGGAACTGCGGGAGGCGCTGGCACGGTGCCTGGACAAGGACCCGTGGAACCGGCCGAAGGTGTCCCAGCTGGCGGCGCTGTTCGGCGCGCCCGTACTTCCGGACGCGGGCTGGCTGCCGGATCCGGTGGAGCGGGAGGTGCGGCGGCGCCAGGAGGCGGACCGGGCGGCGCTGGACGACGCGTGGGCGGCCCGGTGGAGCCGGCGGCGGGTGCTCACGGTGTCGGGCGGCGCGGCCGCCGCGGCGGCGCTCGGGGGCGGCGCGTATCTGATCCGCCGCGAGCGGTCCGCAGGGAAGGCGCCCCGCGCCCGGCTGCTGCACGAGGCCCGGCTCCCCGACGGCTTCTCCGGCGTGTGGACGGCGGCGCGCGGCCGGCTGCTGGTCAACGGCAAGAACGCGGCGGGGGCGGCGGCACTGGACCCCGCGAAGCTCACCCCCTTGTGGCAGCGCAAGGCGTACGCGTCCACCCCCTCCGCGACGGACGGGCGCACCGCGTACGTCGTCGAGCTGGACGGCGCGGTGTACGCCAGGGACCTCGTCACCGGCAGGAAGCGCTGGAGCTTCGCTCCGCCGGGCAATCCCCAGCCGGAGTTCACCGACCTGACCGTGCGGGCGGGTGACGACGGGTGGGCGTACGTCACGTCGAACGCGACCGGCAGGCTGTACGCGGTGGACAGCGGGGGCACGCGCCGCTGGGACCGGGAGGCCGCGCTCACCGCGGTGTACCCGCGCGGCCGGACCCTGCTGTGCGTGGCCCGGAAGCAGTCCGGCGCGGACGGGCGGCGCACGGTGTACGCACTCGACGCGCACTCCGGGAAGAAGCTCTGGGACTACGACTCCGAGGTGTTCGGTATCGGCGGGGACCCGGGCACGCGCCTTGCCGTCGCCCTGCGGCACGACACCGCCGAGCTGGTCGGCCTGCGGCTGAGTGACGGCGACGAACGGTGGAGGACCGACAGCGGGCTCGACCCCGGCGACGGCATCCAGAACGAGTCCCTGGCCGCCTCGGTGCTGATCAGCCCGGACGGCCGGACGGTGGTCACCGATCTGAGCCTGGCGAAGGGGTCCGTCGCGGGCCTGGACGCGGACAGCGGCACGTCCCTGTGGCCCGCCCGTGTGGAGGCGGCGACGAAGCAGCAGCTGACGCCCATCGGCCAGACCCTCTTCACCACCGCGGCCGCCCCCGTCGGCACGGATCCCACCGCCGGCAACGGCCCGTTGGCGGCCCACGGTCTGCGCGACGGCGGGAGACGCTGGCAGACGCCCGACCTCGGCAAGGGCCTCCACCAGGTGCTCTGGGCCGGCTCCGGCACCGTGGTGCTCGGCGTCAGCGGCGGCAGCGACCCCGGCCTGTACGGATACGCGACGGCCGACGGCAGGAAGCTCTGGTACCGCCACTACGAGAACGACCCGCTGGTGCGGCCCTGGACGGCGGTGTCCAGCGGCAACCGGGTGTGGATGTCGAGTGCCAGCACGGTCCTGGCGTTCGAGTTCTCCCGGAGCTGAGTCCCCTTGTCCAGGACCTGAATCCCCGGAACGTGGCGGCCTGCTCGCCTTCCCCTCACGCATCGGGTGGCCCAGGCCCGTCCGGTGTGTGCCCTCCCCGGGCGAGAGCGGTGCCGGCGGCGAGCAGGGTAGCGGCCCACAGCGCCGGCCTCCACGGCGATGTCCCGCCCTCCGGGGCCGGGGACACCCGGTGCTCACGGTCGTATGCGACGCGCACCGTCCCGCCCACGGGCGCGAGGGCCCGGTTGGCCTTGAGGAGGGTGGGGTAGCCGCCGGGGCAGCGCAGGGCGAGGCGGTACACGGTCGCCCCGGGCGGCCCGCCCTCGCCGTAGGACGCCAGGTGCTCGGTGCGGACGTCGCGCACGGCACAGGTGGCGACCTCTCCGCGTGCGGTCGCACGGTCGGCGACGGCCGCGCAGGCCAGCAGCCCGGCGGCCAGGAAGAGGGCCCCGAAGAGGCCGCGGCTTCCACTCACCAGGGCGAAGTACGCCGCGCTCGTTCCGGCCACCAGCAGGGCGCCGCCCGCCACCGCGAGGCCGGCGGGCGGTGCCGCCGGGCCCGCGAAGCACCAGTGGGCCCAGCCGTACACGGACACCGCCGCCACAGCGGGCAGAGCGGTGCCGAGCAGACGTGACCGGCTCTGTGGACCCGGTGCGCGCGTGAGCCTCAGCCTTCCTCCCGGAAGTGCGTCTCCGGCATCGGATTGTCGTGCTCCAAGGGCTCCTTCGTCCCCAGCCGGGCCCAGATCAGGAACACGCCCAGGCACAGGGCGAGCGACCCGCAGGGGATGAGCACCGCGAGCGCCCAGCCGGGCATCGACGCCATGGCAGCCCCTCCCGCCGGTACCGGCCGCGTCCGATACTCCTGATGGTCTCAGCGGGAGGTTCCTGCCGGGAGAACACGGACTGAACGCACGCAGTCGCGTAACGGCATGCCGCAACGACTCTGCTGACGGGCCGGCGCACACTTCCGGCCACATCCGGCGGTACCGGGCCGCACTCTGCGGTGGTGAGGGCCCCTGCCCGAGGGGTGACCTCGGCCGTGACGTGGCGGCGATCCCGCGCGGAGTCTTGCGTGTTGAGCGATTCCGTCTAATGGTGATGGTTCTTGTTGTCTTCCGTTCGGAGTCGCTTCATGAGCGCATACCGTCCGAGCCGTCGTTCCGTCCTTTCGACCGGTGCAGCCCTCGCGGGCTGGGCCGTCTTCTCCGCACAGAGACAGGCTTTCGCCGCGGACGCCCCCATCCCCGAGTGGGACGGGCAGCCGAGAGTGTTCCAGGTCGGCAGGGAGGCGGCGCGGGCCCGGCTCGTGCCGTACGCAAGCAGCTCAGCCGCGCTGCGCGGTGACATGGAGAAGTCGCCGTACTTCCGTTCCCTGAACGGGAGCTGGCGCTTCAAGTGGTCCAGGAACCCGGACGCCCGGCCGGTCGGCTTCGAGGCGCCCGGCTACGACGACGGCGGCTGGGACCGCATCCCCGTACCGTCGAACTGGGAGATCGAGGGCTACCCCGAGCCGATCTACCTCAACATCCGCTACCCGTGGGTCGGTTACGAGGAACCCGAACCGCCGGCCGTCCCGCACGACTTCAACCCGGTGGGCTCCTACCGCCGGACGTTCACCGTGCCGCGCGACTGGTCGGGCCGGCGCGCCCTGATCTCCTTCCAGGGCGTGAAGTCGGCGTTCTTCCTCTGGGTGAACGGCAAGCGGGTCGGCTACAGCGAGGACAGCTACACCCCGGCCGAATTCGACATCACCGATCACGTGCGGCCGGGCGACAACACCCTGGCCGTCGAGGTCTACCGCTGGTCCGACGGCAGTTGGCTGGAGGACCAGGACATGATCGACCTGTCCGGGATCTTCCGTGACGTCTATGTGTACGCGATCGAACCGGTCCATGTGCAGGACCTGTTCGTGCGGACGGCGCTGGACGACGCGTACCGGGACGCGGTCCTCACGGTCACCGCGACGGTACGCAACCGGGGCGACGGCGACGCCGGCGGCCACCGCGTCGAGGCGGTGCTGTACGACGGCCGGGGGCGCCGGGTCGGCCGTCCCCTCACCGGAGACGTCGACTGGCCGGGCGACGGGGACGCCGAGGTGACGCTGAAGGCGGACGTCTCCGCGCCCGCGCTGTGGTCGGCCGAGGACCCGAACCTCTACACCCTGGTCGTCACCCTGACCGACGGCTCGGGGCGGACGGTCGACGTCCAGCGGACCCGGACCGGATTCCGGCAGGTCGACTACGGGCCGGGCAAGTTCACCGTCAACGGCAAACCGGTCATGTTCCGTGGGACCAACCGCCACGAGTCCGACCCGGACCACGGCCAGGCGATCCGCGAACCGCGGATGCTGCAGGACATCCGGCTGATGAAGCAGCACAACATCAACGCCGTGCGCACCTCGCACTACCCGAACAACCCGCGCTGGCTGGAGCTGTGCGACGAGTACGGCCTGTACGTCGTCGACGAGACGAACCTGGAGACCCACGGGGTGCGCGACACCGTGCCGGCCTCCCTGCCGGAGTGGACCGACGCCTGCCTCGACCGGCTGCGCTCCATGGTCGAGCGGGACAAGAACCACCCGAGCATCGTCGTCTGGTCGCTGGGCAACGAGGCCGGCGGCGGATCCAACTTCCAGGCCATGGCCGACTGGGTGCACGACCGGGACGCTTCCAGGCCGGTGCACTACGAGGGCATGAACGAGGTCGCCGACCTGCACAGCGAGATGTATACCAAGCCCGCGGACGTGGAGGCGTACGGCAAGTCGGGCAAGGACACGCCCTTCATGCTCTGTGAGTACGCGCACGCCATGGGCAACAGCAGCGGCAACCTCAAGGAGTACTGGGACATCTTCGACCGCTACCCGAATCTGCACGGCGCGTTCGTGTGGGACTGGGTGGACCAGGCGATCCGGCTGCCGGTACCGGGCGACGCCAAGCACACGTATCTCTCGTACGGCGGGGACTGGCACGACGGGTATCCGACCGACGCCAACTTCTGCTGCAACGGCCTGGTCGCGTCGGACCGCACACCGCACCCGGGCCTGCTGGAGCTCAAGAAGGTCTACCAGCCGGTCGCGGTCGGTGCCGCGGATCTCGCCGCCGGGACGGTGACGGTGCGGAACAAGCACCTGTTCAGCGGCCTGGACGCGTACGAGCTGCGCTGGGAGGTGAGCTGTGACGGCCGGAGCGTGCAGCACGGCAGGCTCGCGACGCCGGATGTGGCGCCCGGCGACGAGGGCACCGTACGCATCCCCTTCCGGAAGCCGGGGACGCCCGAGCCGGGCGCCGAGTACTGGCTGAACGTGTCCTTCGTGCTGAAGTCGAAAGCCAGTTGGGCCGATGCCGGCCACACCGTGGCCGGCGAACAGCTCGCGCTCGACTGGCACACCCCGGCCCCCGCCGACCCGGCCCCGGACACGCTGCCCGCTCTCACGCTCGACGAGACCGACGCGCGGGTGCAGATCAGCGGGCGCGACGTGGAAGTGGTCCTGGACAAGTCCACCGGGACGCTGGCGTCGTACCGGGTCAAGGGCCGGCTGCTGCTGGCGGGCGGCCCGGTGCCGAACTTCTGGCGCGGGCCCACCGACAACGACATCGGCCGCGGCGCCCAGGACTCCCTGCGGACCTGGCGGGACGCCGGCACCGACCGCCAGGTCACCTCCGTCAGGACCGGCCAGCCGGCCGCCGGAGTGGTCACCGTCGAGGTGGAGTGCACCCTGCCCACCGCCCCCACGGCATCCACCTGGACCACGGTGTTCACGGTGCGCGGGGACGGCGAGATCCGGATCCGGCACACCCTGGACGCGCCCGACGGACTGCCCGACCTGCCTTTGGTGGGCGTCCTGTTGACGATGCCGAAGGGCTACGAGCAGATCGACTGGTACGGGCGCGGTCCGCAGGAGAACTACTGGGACCGGCACACCGGCGCGTTCGTGGGCCGCTACCGCTCGACCGTCGACCAGCAGATCGCGCCCTACGTCCGCCCCGAACAGACCGGCAACATGACCGACGTACGCACCCTGTCGGTGACAGAGCGGTCGGGCACCGGACTGCTGGTGCGGGCCGACCCCGGCGAGGGCGAACCCATGCTGGAGACGAGCGTCCTGCACTGCACGCCGTTCGACCTGGAGGGGCCCAAGCACCCCTACGAGCTGAAGCGGCGGGACGAGACGATCCTGGGCGTCAACCATCGCCAGACGGGCGTCGGCGGCAACGACTCCTGGGGAGCCCCGCCCCTCGACGCGTACCTGCTGCACGCGGGACGCACGTACACGTACGCGTACCGGCTGCGGTCCGCGTAGCGGGGGCTCGCAGGGAGGGGCGTCCAGGTCCTGGCCCCGGTTCGCCGGCCATGGTGGTGGCCGGCGAACCTCTTTGTGTGCTGATGACGCCGGAACGCCAAGTGCCGTAGTCGGCTATTCGGCACACAAAGCGCTGGGCTACTCGGATGGAGCGACGGTGGCAGTCACGCTTGGGTGTACAGGACATGCGTGGAGGACGCTGTTCCTGTTGATTGGCGGGAAGCGCGGGCTTTCCTGGCCCGCCGACTCGTGGAGGACTCATGCGCTTCGCGCGGATCGTTGCAATAGCAGGTCTGACGGTGTCCGCACTGTCCATGGCGCCCTTTGTCGCTTCGGCTGACGATATCGACAGGGGTATCGAGCTGACCCCGTCGTCCGCCAAGCCCGGCGATTCCGTGTGGGCTGCTACCCGTGCGTGTGGTGATGACGCTTCTGCCGAGGGCGCCACCAATGCCTCCCCCCGCACCAGTGTGAGTTTCAAGCTGGGGCCTGCCGCTGATACCGCGGCCCTTCAGGGCGAATTCACCGTGCCTTCCGGAACGGCTTCCGGGGTGTATGACGTCGATGTCGTGTGTGCGAGCGGCCAGAAGGCCAACGCCAAGCTCACGGTCACCGTCTCCAAGAGCCAGATGAAGGGCGTTGACGCCGGTGTGGGCGGCGCTCACGGGGGGCAGTCCGAACCTGCGTACATTGCTGCTGGTGCCGTGCTCATCGGAGGCTCGGGCTTCTACGCGGCTATGCGGATGAGGCGTTCTCGATGACGGTGCAGTGACATGAGTGAGCCCCCGGCCTGAACTGTCGGGGGGCTGACCCCACCTGGATCGTTCATGAGCCCCCGTCGGTTCGCTGACGGGGACCCGTCCGGGCGACGGGCGAGGCCTCACAGGCCGACCGTGACGCTCGGAGGACGGTGGCCGGGCACAACCGTTGTGGTCATGCCCGTCACCATCGCGGATCAGGTCAGTCGCGGTCACACCTGTCCAGGGGTCGTGTCAGGGGATGTAAGACCTGAGAACTACGCTAATCCGCCATATAGGCTGATAAACAGGCTAGAAATGGGCTCGAAGATAGAGGTAAGTCGTCTTCGAGTGCATAGAGGAGCACGTAATGCGTGGTGTGGTGATCGGTGCGGTGAGCGCGGTGGCAGTCCTGGGTGTGGGGGCGGCTGTGGCAGTGCCGGAGGCCCAGCAGTGGTACGAGGGCCGGCACGAGCAGACCTCCTCGTATGCCACCGGATCCAAGGCGAAGGACGACCGTCCGTCGGTACCGCGGTGGCTGCCCGATGATGCCTCGGCTGTGGAGTACGCCATGCGCACCACGGGAGGTCAGCGGCTCCTCAAAGCCACCTTGCCGGGCGGGCGCCTCCCGGGTTCGTGCACGGCACTGAACAGAAGTGAGGCTCCGGCCCCGGAGATCAAGGCTTCCTGGTTTCCCTCCGGCGTCGCCACCAAGGCGCACAGCCGGTGCGGCACCTACTATCTCGCCCTTGACGGCCACACCTTGTACGCCTGGCAGACCAATGAGGACTGGGTGAAGGACAACAGCCAGAACAACAGGTGAAGGTGCCCGTCACCGCGGCAGTTCGCTTCGTCGTCATGTCCGTGTCCGCTCTGGGCGTGCTCTGCAGCGGCCCGCGCACCGTGAGGTTCATGTGTTCGCTTTCGCGCCAGCGTTCGGGTTTCTGACGCTCCTCTGTCTGGGAGTGCGCCAGGACCGGCGCCAGTTCCGTAATGCCGTGCTGCTGGGTCTCACCGGGCTCAGTCTGTCCATTGCTCTCCTCACCCGGATCGACCGGCTCCCGCACGGGTTGGCCATGACGCTGTACTCTCTGGTCTTTCTCGTCCCCGTCGTGGCAGTCGTCGTGCTGGGTGGCTTCCTCGTTGTCAACGGGCTGACAATGATCCGCAAGGAGGGACGCCGCCCGGCCAATCTCCTCTCCGGGCTGTCAGGATTGGCGTTGTTCGCTGTCCTTGCTCTGACTGCGAGTGCCGACTACCTCGCGGATTCGAACGGTTACCAGGCTTTCATTCTGGCCCTCGCTCTGCTTACCGGCTACGTCGCTTTCCTTTTCCTGTGTTTTCTCGCTTACGCCTGGCTCTACGGGCGGGTCCGGGTGCGCAGTGAGGTGGATTTCGTCCTCATTTTGGGGTCCGGGCTCATCGGTGGTGAACGCGTGCCCCCGCTGCTGGCCTCCCGCCTGCGCGTCGGCCTGCGTATTCACGACGAACAAACCGCGCGCGGCGGTCCAGCTCCTGTCCTGCTGACCTCCGGCGGGCAGGGGGCCGACGAGAAGCTGCCCGAGGCCGCCGCCATGGCCCAGTGGCTCCTCGACCACGGTGCGAAGCCCTCACAGGTCCTGCAGGAACCCGTATCCCGCACTACCACGCAGAACCTTCGCTTCAGTCGCACCCTGATGCACGACATCGACCCCGACTACCGGTGCGTGGTGGTAACCAACAACTTCCATGCTTTCCGCGCGGCGATGGCCGCACGTCAGGAGAACGTCCGTGGCCAGGTGATCGGCTCGCCCACCGCCGCGTACTTCTGGCCGAGTGCCACCATCCGCGAATTCGTCGCCGTGTTCTGGGAACACCGATATGTCAACCTCGCGCTGTGCCTCCTGCTCACCGCGCTGGCTACGGTCGTAGCCATGAGGTGAGGAAGTGTTCGCCCAGCACATGCTGCGGGCCACGGCGCGGCAGGCGCGGCCGGCCACGCGGATCTTTGATCACCTGGCCGGAACGGATGCCGATGCGTTGGCCCTCGTACGGGACCTCCAGCGGCTGCTGAACTCGTCGTCGCCCTCCCGGGGGAACGGTTGGCCCGGGCCCGGAACCCCAGCGGCAGGCAGCGTGTCTCACATCACGCGTGACTTCCGTGGTCTGATCACCGTTAGATGTGATGTGCCCACATCTGACATCTCGGCCGAGGCTGTCGCCTCGCCGCCTTCGGTGCCCCCGTTCCTCCTGACGCCACGCCAGGGGGAAGGCGCGCGGGAGCTTCTCTCGTACGTGGCCGCGCTCCCTGTCGCCTCCGTCGATGCGCAGCTTCTCGCGGTGGTCGTGGCCATCCGGGCCGCGCGGAGCGGCATCGGCAATCTCACCGGCACCGATCTGCGGTCGCTGCGGCTGGATGATCCGGAGCGGGCCCTCGCGGAGCTGACCGCCGCCGGGTGGCAGGTGCCGGGGGATCTGATCGGCGGGGACCAGGACAAGCCGGTCGGGATCGTCGTGCCCGGTATGACACCCGGGCCCGGTCACACGATGCCGCTGGGCAAGGGGACACGGTCGCGGGTGTCCGGATGGGCCATGCGTACGCGGATGGCCAAGCCGGTGAAGAAGACCGGGCCGGCCACCCGGCTCGCCGGGCTGTTCCTGGCCGCGCACAGTTCCTCGGAGTTCGTCGGGGAGATCCCCCCGCAGCTGCCCGCCGCCTGCCGCGCCGCGCTGCCCGAGCTCCTCGGCAAGGGATTCCTCGCCGAACTGTCCGGCGACTCCTACCGGCTCGGCCCGGCGGTGTGCCACCTCGCCGGCAGATTCCGCACCCCCGAGGAGCTCGCGGCCCTCGCGCGGCTGGAGGAGGAGCGACGGGCGGCGCGCGAGGCGGTGGCCGAGGCGGAGCCGGAGGAGGTCACCCCGGAGCGGTGGGCGGAGTGGAAGTCGGGCGTCACCCCGGCGCTGCTGCGGCATGTGGAGGCGGTGGAGCAGTGCCCGTTGTGCCGACTCCCGTTCGGACAGGTCGCGAAGGCGTTCATGTTCTCACCGGCCGCCGTTCCCGCCCCCCGGTCGGCGTTCGACGCCTACGACAAGTGGCGGGACGCGCATCCAGACTGCGGGCGGGAGGCCGCCGCGTTCACCGTGGCCTTCCGCGCGGAACACGGCCACGGCCCGTCCTACGGCCAGCTCTGCCGGGGCCTGAGCTGGAAGAAGCTGTCGCGGACGGTGCGCGGGCTCGTCGTCGGGCGCGCGCTCGCCGAGGGATGGCTGACCGACACCTCGCCGGTGCCGTGGACCCTGCGCCCGGGGAAGGCCGCGCAGGCGCAGGGGATCGTACTGCCGGGGCAGGCGGCGGCCCGGAGCACGCGCTGAAGCCGGGCCCCTTTGCGGGCGTGGGTCAGCGTTCGAGCGGAGGGAGGCCGGCCAGACCGGTCTCCGCCATGATGCGGTCCGTCGTGTCGGTCAGACTGCTGTTGGCGCCGATCACCGACTCCGCGACGCCGGGAAGCAGGTCACGCGAGCGGTACCAGGAGCGAAGCGCCGTCTCCCCGTACTCACTCACCTGGGGCTTCGTCGCGTGCCGACGGAGCGTTTCCTCGAAGTCGACGTCCAGGTAGTAGCAGTGGGTGCGGCCGCGGTGGTCCGCGCACAGCCGCTGGAGCATCGGGCCGTAGTGGTCGGCGTACAGGATGCCTTCGAGGACCACGTGGTACCCGGCGTCGAGCGAGTAACGGGTGACGGCGTCGATCAGGCCGATGTTCGCGGCGCCGGGGCGGTCGCGTTCGCGCAGAACGTTCCGCCGCAGGTTGTCCTGGCCGACGATCGCCAGGCCGCGGCCGAACCGTTCCCGGATGCCTGCGGCGACGCTCGACTTGCCCGAGGCGGAGTTGCCCCGCAGGAGGACGAGCCGGGTCCCGGCGGTGCCGGTGCTCAGGCCCGCCGCACCGGGGCCGGGGAAGTCCTGGGCCGCGTTCAGAGGACCGGCTCCCTCGCGGCACCGCGCGCGGCCAGGGCCAGTTTGGCGGCGATCAGGAGCGCCGTGACGATGCCCGTGACGAGGACGGGGGAGGGTGCGAACGTGGCGGCGAGCACGGCGAGCACCGCGACCGGGTGCACGATGTCCGCCGCGCCGCCCCAGGTGTCGGGTCGGTGGTGCAGCAGCCACACGAGCGTGATGAAGACCGCGACCGGAACCGTGTAGGCCGCTGCCGCCGCATGGTCGGAAAGGTGGCCGTGGCCGGCGGTGTGCGCGACGTTGAGTGCGAGACCGGCGCCGACGGCAGCGGCGGAGGCGAAGACGAAGTAGTGCCCGTAGCCCCAGAGGAGCGCGACGCGGAGGGTCGTGAGCCGTCGGGGGGCGTTCTGCGTGAAGTACAGCCACCACAGGGAGAAGACGGTCAGGATGCCCCCGACGACGAGGGCGGCGAGGTCGCCCAGCGCCGCGTGGGTGTCGAGGGACGCGCGTACGGCACCGGTGGCGGCGGTGATCGACTCGCCGAGCACGATCAGCGTGAACAGGCCGTACCGTTCGGCGATGTGGTGCGGGTGCCAGGTGGTGACGGCCGCCCTCTCCGCCCAGACCGGGACGGCGATCTCGGCGACGACGAGCACCGCGAACGTCGCGAGCCCGGTGTCGTCGGGCAGGGCAAGCCGTACGACCCAGCCGATCTGCACCACGAGGATCCCCACGACGTAGCGCAGGCAGGTCCGGCGCCGCTCGGGATCGGAGCGGGCCGCGCGCAGCCACTGGGCGACCATGGCGAGCCGCATGATGACGTAGCCCCAGGTGATGACCGTGAAGTCCTCGTGCTGAAGGGCCTCGGCCGCACCGGCGGCCAGCACGAGCGCGCCGGTGATCTGCACGAGGGTGAGCAGCCGGTACGGCACGTCGTCGGTGTCGTACGCGGAGGCGAACCAGGTGAAGTTCATCCACGCCCACCAGATCGCGAAGAACACCATCGCGTAGCCGAGCACCCCGTGGCCGATGCGGCCCTCGGCGAGTTCGTGCTCGAACGCGGTCGCCGCCTGCGCCACGGCGGTGACGAAGCAGAGGTCGAAGAAGAGTTCCAGCATGGTCGCGGTGCGGTGCTTCTCGTCGGCGAGGCGGGCGACCATCGGGCGATGCCAAGCGCTGTGGGGGGCGGGCTGTGAATGGCTCATGGGCCCGCATTCTTCCGCCCGGGAGCGGCGGGGAGCGGCGGGGGCTCGCCTGGGCGCGGCATCGGCGTTGCCGAAAATCGGGTGGGTGCAGCAGTAGTTGCCGAAACCGGGTGGAGCGTCGTAGGAATCGCGTGGAGCGCCGCAGTAATCGGGTGGAGTGCCGTCGTCCGGCCTGCCAGACTCCACCGCATGACCATGACTTGCGGAATCGAGAACCGCCCCGCCCGTTGAACGCCCAGGAAGAGCGCGGCGCGCTCACTCCCCGGCCCTCGCTGTACTCCTTCGCTCTGAGCCTTCACCGGGCGGAGCCCGACGGGCAGTTGCCCAGGCTGGGTTACGCGCTGCCCTGTCCTCCCGGTCCTCCCCGTCCTTTTGAGCGGAGACGTGAGGGCAGCCGAAGCTGGGTGACGACCAGGGCCGTCTTCACCGAACTCCTGGTCCCTCTGCTCCTTGCCCCCGACGCGGCACGGGCGGCCGAGCAGCTCCAGCGTCAGCTCTCCGAACTCACTCCACCGATCCGCGTACCGCATATCCACCGACTCGTCGGCGAGTTGGTCCTCGATGATGAGCAGCGGGCCCGCGCCCTCGCGCGGTCACTCACCCGTGCGGGATCGACCCCCGAGGCGGTCTGCGTCGGACTCTCCCTGCTCGTCCGGGTCGGTGAGCCGCAGGACGTGCCGTACCTCAGGATCCTCGGGCAGCTGCGCGATCTGGTCGGCCCCGCCGTGCGCGCCCTCGACGCGATCGACCGGACGGCCGGTGCCCTGGTGTGGCTCGGCCATCATGCAGAGGCGCCCGCACTGCGCGGTCTGGTCGAGGCTCTCGTGGCGGGGGATGCCGCCGCCGTCCGGTGGTGGCTGCTCAAGGCCCCCCGGGCCGCACCGGCCGTGGGGCCGGAGACGGCGCGGCGGATCGCGGAGGCGGCCGGCCCCGCCGCTCTCCTCTCGGCCGACGGGCCCGGGGCTCCCGGGCTGGCGGCCGTGACCGGGTGGCTGCTGTTCCAGATGACGAGCCGGTGCGACGGCCGGGCCGAGATCCTCTCCTTCCCGGGGGCCGTCCCCACGTACGAGGCGGTCGTGGCGCGCGCGGCAGGGCTGTCGGCCACGCTCGATCATTACGGGATCCTGCTCTCCCTGGCCCTCGACCTGCACAGCGGTCCGAGCCGGCTGCATGCGTGGGGGCCGGGGGTGCGCGAGGGGTTGCTGGAGGCACTGGACGCGGTGCTGAGCGGGCCGGAGTACCGCGCTGTCCTGCACGCCGAGGCCGGCGAGGCTCTTGGAGCTGCTGAACGGAGACGGCTGGACTGGGCCCGGCGCGCGGCACGGCAGCCGTTCAGCGCGCCCGAGAATCCGGCGCGGGGGTCGGAGTCGGAGTCGGAGTCGGCGGGATCGGGATCGGGATCGGGATCGGAGGGGGAGCCAGAGTTGGAGTCGGCGGGACGGTTGCGGGTTGAGACCGTGGTGGGCGACCCCGTGGAGGCGAGCACCGTGGAGGTCCGCTTCCTGGTCGACGGCCGCCCTCTGGTGCCCGAGTTCTTCGGGCGGGGGTCCGGACACTCCCCGGAGCGGTTGCTGGACAGCGGCAGGCTGCGGGCGACGGACGAGCCCCGGGAGGTGCAGCTCGCGGAGGCGTACTGCACCGAGGGCTGCTGCGGTGCGCTGCACGTCACGATCCGCCGGGACGGCGACGAGGTGGTCTGGTCCGACTGGCGGTGTCCGGCCCCGCCGCCGTCCCCGCTGCACACCCGCGAGATCCCCGTGTACCGCTTCGATGCCGCCGCGTACGACGCCGAGATCGCCCGCGCCGAGAACGACCACTCGTGGACATGGCCGGCCCGCAGGGTCGCCCGGCTGATCGCCGCCGGTCTGCGTGACCGGCCGGAACTGCTCGCCCGCTGGGACGTGGAACTGGACTGGGTCGGAACCGACTTCCAGGACCCCGACCGTACGGCGCTCGCCCTGAGCCACGGCCACGAGGACGGCTTCCGGCGGCAGTCCATCCGGTACATCCCGGAGGACGGCACCCCACCCGAGGACCGCGCAGCGGCCGCCCTGCACCGGCTCGGCACGGAGGATCCGAGAACGCCCGGCCCGTAGAACCCGCAAGGCGCGGTGCCCCGTCCACCGTTCGGGTGATGCGTGCGCGACGGCGGCGCGTTGGGAGGCCCGGGGAGCAGGGGGCTGCCTGCTCCCCGGCGTCGGTTGACGCGGCGTGTCGCAGGTGCCGGGTTTGGCACAGTGCCGCTCCACGATCAAGGAACGGGGTGAGCGGTGTGGCCGTTGTCGGGCAGCCCGGGGGGCGGCAGAGGCTGAGCGACCTGGCAGGCGGGGTGGGTGACGGGCCTGGTGGGGTTGGTACGTCTGGTGGGGTTGGTACGTCTGGCGGGGCTGGCGGGGCTGGCGGGGCTGGCGGGGCTGGCGGGGACCAGCTCCGGCACAGCGGCGGCGCGTGGCTGCGGGCGGCAGGGGGCGCGGAGGGGATGGGCGTGCACCTCGCCCCCGTGAAGGAGGAGCTGGCTACGGCGCACGAGGGCGTGCTCGCGGGCACGGCCGGGCTGACCGCGCTCGCGGAGCTGGGGGCGGTACGGGAGTCCTGGGAGCGGCGGTTCGAGTGCGCGCGCCGGGAGTGCGGCTCCTTGGCCGGGAGCCTGCGATCCGTCGCCGGCGCCCAGGGCAGGACCAATGAGGATGTGAAGTCCTCCTTCGGACCGGTGGCGAGGCGCACGCGAGGAGTCGAGCGGTGAGCCCGTCCCCCTCCACCCTGACCTGGGCCCAGTTACGGGATCTGCGCTGCGCCGAGCTGGAGGGCGCCGCCGACGGCTGGGGCAAGGCGAGCAACCGCGCGGACGCGGGCCGGGACCGGATCGAGAAGCAGCTGCTGAACGGCTTGCGCGAGACCCAGCACGGCGAGGCGGCGGACGCGGCGGTGGGCAGGCTGCGGCAGCTGGGCCGGAACCTGCAGTACGTGTACACGGAGTGCGGCCTCCTCCGCACGACGCTGAACAGCCTCGCCCACGAGATGAAGGTCCAGCAGCGCGCGTTGCGCGACGCGCTGGACGACGCGGAGGCCCTGCGCTTCACCGTGCACGCGGACGGCTCGGTGACGTACCCGGAGGCGGGGGAGGGCCTGGTCGACGGGAAGCCACTGCCGGGCGGTACGGCCTCGGTGGGGGCGGCGCCGGGGCTGCTGCCCCCGTCGGGCCTGGTGGCCCCGAACCCGCACGCAGCGAAGGCGCAGGACATCGCGGACCGCGTGACGCAAGCGGTGCGCACGGCCGCCGAGGTCGACTGGCAGTTCGCCGGCATCCTGCGAAAGCTGAAGGCCGAGGAGGGCCTGAAGGTCCCGGACCGGACGTGGACGGACGCGGCGGGGGACGCGGCAGCGGTACGGGACGCGGCACGCGGCTACCTGAAGGCGGCCGTCCCCCTCGACGCGAACCCGGCGACACGCCGCGCGTGGTGGGCCGCCCTGACGGACGAACAGCGCGAGGAGTACCTCGCGGTGTACCCGGACCTGATCGGCAACCTGGACGGCATCCCGTCCCTGGTCCGCGACGCGGCGAACCGAGACAACCTCCAGCTGCTGATCGGCAAGCTGGAGGGCCGGGACGATGCGAAGGCGGAGACGCAGTTGGAGGGGCTGCGAGAGATCGACCGGCAGTTGCGGGCGGGCGGACAACCCCCGATGTTTCTGCTCGGCATCGGGGACGAGGGGAACGGGAGAGCGATCGTTTCGTACGGGAATCCGGATACGGCGCGAAATGTTTCGGCTTACGTGCCGGGGTTGAATACGTCGTTGGACGAGGATTTCGCTAAGGGTGACCTCAAGCGAGCTAGGGATACCGCCATCGGGACCCAGATGCACGACCCTTCGAGCGCCGCGATTGTCTGGCTCGGTTACGACGCACCTCAGTCGCTGGACGGCCTGGATAGTCTGGATGTGATGGGAGACGAACGAGCGGTGAAGGGCGGAGGGGCTTTTAACGGTTTCATGAGTGGCATTTCGGCCACGAATGAAAACGAGCATCCTCACATGACAGCGATTGGCCACTCGTACGGATCGCGCACTGTTGGCGCTGCTACGCAGCAGGGGGAGGGGATTCCGGGTGTCGATGACATCGTGTTAGTCGGAAGTCCAGGTGTGGGGGTTGACCGTGCAGAGGATCTCGGGGTGGGCAAGGGGCATGTTTTCGTGGGTGCAGCAGAGAATGATGTCGTGACCAAACTCCCATCGAAACAGCAGAGTGTCGCGGGTGCCGTTGGGTGGGCCGTTGCCGGGCCTTTCGGTGCCCACGTTCTCGGTGACGCAGCTGACCAGGGGGATGACGATCTCTGGTTCGGTAAAGACCCGGCAAGCAGCGCATTTGGGGCGAGGCGCTTCCCTGTGGATGAAGGGCCACGGCTTATTGGCAGTCAGGGGCTCTCCATCGATGCGCATTCTCAGTACTTCGACCCGGATCGCGACAACTCATCGGCTAACAGCATCGCTCTAGTTGCAGCTGGGCAATCGCAGAGACTGAAAGCTGAGGAGTATCGGTGAATTTTCGTCTTTCGGTGTGCGTGCTGATGCTCACTTTGTGCGCATCGCTATCCAGTTGCATTCATGATGGGAAGAGGACGGACTTGGATATGCAAGCCGCTGCAGAGCGAGCAGATGAAATTTTGGATGCGACGTTAACGAAAATTAAGCCTGTCGTTCAATGGGCCCATGGTCCGACGACCGCGGGGGCCTATGATGTAACGCGCCGACGGTCAGTGATGACCATTGTGTCAGACGAACGTCGCGGAAGCTTCTTGGGTTTGGTGGAACGAGAGTGGCGCAAGCATGGCTACAGAATTAAGGGGGTTAACAATGACCGCTACTCGCCTGCGATCTACGCTCAGACGGGAGGTGGGTTCGGCGTGAGTCTGATCTTCGGAGGAGGCCAAGCCTTCTTCGAAGTGGACAGCCCATGCGTGGAAGAGTCCGAGGTGGCCGAGTCGACGACGCCGCCCAATGGACCGTCCTACGAGGGCACCTACCCGCTGCCCCGCCCCAACGTCCACGACGACTTCTGGTCCGCCGGAGCGTCCTGATGGGCGGTCAGTGACCCCGATGACTCGTACACACCGTCGAAACCGCCCATGAACCCGTCCCCGATGGGGGATGGTTGATGGGTGCGGAAATTCTGGATGGCAGGTGGGATCGGCGTCGGGGCCGCCATGTGCTTCGTGGCGCTGCTCATCGTCGGTACGTACTCCGCCGCCGCCGGCCTGGGGGGCGGCGCCGGTGGGGCCGTTGGGCTGGCCAAGGGGGCCGTGCCGGCCAAGTACCAGCCGTTGGTCGAGAAGTGGGGCAACCTCTGTCCGGCCCTCAACCCCGCACTCCTGGCCGCACAGCTGTACCAGGAGAGCGGCTGGAACCCCAGGGCCGAGAGTCCGGCCGCCGCGCAGGGCATCGCGCAGTTCATCCCCGGGACCTGGGCCGGGCACGGGATCGACGGGGACAACGACGGTGACCGGGATGTCTGGGATCCGGCCGACGCGATTCCCTCCGCCGCGTCGTACGACTGTGAACTCGCCGGATACGTGAAGAAGGTGCCGGGGGATCAGACGGACAACATGCTGGCGGCCTACAACGCCGGCGCGTACCGGGTGATCAAGTCGGGCGGCGTCCCGGGCATCTCGGAGACGCAGAACTACGTCAAGATCATCCGTTCCCTGGAGGAGAGCTTCGCCCGGCCCGTCGGGCGGGTGCAGCCTTCGCAGCAGGCGGCAGGGGCGATCTACTACGCGCAGAAGAAGCTCGGCACCCCGTACCTGTGGGGCGGCAACGGCACGGCGGAGCAGGGCGGGCGGTTCGACTGTTCGGGGCTGACGCAGGCCGCGTACCGGACGGTGGACATCGAGCTGCCGCGGGTGGCGAACGACCAGTACAACGCCGGACCGCATCCCTCACGTGACGAGCTCCTCCCCGGTGACCTGGTGTTCTTCTCCGACGACCTGAACAACTCGCGGGCCATCCACCACGTCGGCCTGTACGTTGGCGGCGGGTACATGATCAACGCCCCGTACACCGGTGCCGTCATCCGGTTCGACAAGATCGACACGCCCGACTACTTCGGTGCGACACGCGTCACCAAGGACGGTGCCGCGGCCCTCCCGACCGCGCAGCCGGCAGCCTGACCTGCGGGCGGCCGTGGCCGGAACTCTCTGTGAAGCCTGGGCCCTGAGCTGCGACGATGAGTCACTCTTCGATAACGTCATGGTGATCATTCGGTGGAGAGTGGAACGTACGCACGGAGCGCGTCGTTCTCTGGTTGGACCGGGGCCGCAGCCACTGACCGAGCGTCGTCCCACGTACGTGATCGAACCGAACACGGGGGTTCGTCAAAGCGGTGCACATGGGCGTGTGCCGCAGAAGCAGCAGACAAGGCAAGGGGCCGCGGCAGATGGCTGGACTCGCAATGGATGGGTCGAACCCCGATGTCGGCCTGCTCTACGACATCAACGGGCTCGCCAGGTCAGCTCCCACGTGGTTCGACCGGGTCATGGAGTTCATCGGCGAGTACGGGATCATGCTCGGCATGGTCCTGGTGGTCCTGTGGTGCTGGTGGAGTGTCCGCCGGCGCGGCACGGCCGAGGACTCGGTGACCGGCGTCGCCGGGCTCGTCTGGGCGCCGCTCGCGGCCGGGATCGCGTTGCTGATCAATATCCCGATCCGCGGATTCGTCGAACGGCCGCGGCCGTTCAAGGACCACCAGGGGCTCGATGTCCTGGTGGACGGGAAGAACGACTTCTCGTTCGTCAGTGACCACGCCACGATGGCGATGGCCCTCGGCGTGGGGCTCTTCGTGGCGAACCGGAAGTTCGGCATCGCGGCGATCGCGCTCGCGCTGCTGGAGGGTTTCTGCCGGATCTACATGGGCGTTCACTACCCGACGGACGTCATCGGCGGCTTCGCTCTCGGTACGGCTGCCGCGCTGCTCCTCGCTCCGCTCGCGATGATGCTGCTGACGCCCCTGGTGGGTGCCGTCGCACGCTCTCCCCGGCTGGGCCGGCTCGTGCGGTCGCGTCGGCCGCTGTCGGCGGCAGGGGACGGAGACCGGGGCGAGGCGCGCGGGATTCCCGAGCCGCGGCCCGGTTCGGGCGGCGGCTCGGAGGGCGAGAAAGGCCTCGCGGCGTAAGAGCGTGGGGCCCTGAGAAGCCCTGGGCGGCGGTGGCGCAGCCGGTGTTCGCCGGTCGCACCGCCCGCCCCCCGCCTCACACCCCGGCGGGCGGTCGTTCTCAGAGCGACTGCGGGAACGTGAAGAACGCGTCCGGGTCGTACTGCTTCTTCACCTCGGCGAGGCGGCCGGCCGCCTCGCCGTAGTAGGCGTCCCGCCAGTCCGTCAGTTTCGGGTCGACGTAGTTCTGGTACGCCGCCCCGGATGCGTAACGGCGCAGCGCGGAATGGGTGTCTTTCAGCCAGTTCTGTTGTGCGCTGCCCGAGGTGCCGGGGCGCCAGGCGCCGATGTACTGGGCGAGCACCCTGGAGCGCCGGTGGACGAACGCCGTGGCCTGCGGGTCGACCCGGTTGATGGCTCCGCCGAGCGCGGTGAGCGCGATCGATCCGCCGCCGCCCCCGTCCGTGCCGAGTCGGGTGAAGGCCTCGGTCCGGTCGAGCAGGGCCTGGACGCCGGCCGGGGGCAGCGAGTGGTCGTAGAAGTCGGACGCGGCCGCGTACGTCTCGCGCTGGAGCGTGCCCTGCGAGGTGCGGCCGGGTGTGGTGCCCGGCAGATGGCACTGGGCGTCGGTGATGCCCGAGCAGCCCGCGTACACGAGCATCGCCTCCTGGTAGCTGCGGCGGCGCAGCGAGACCGAGGAGGCGGGGGCGCCGATCTTGTCGGCGAGGCGGTCGACGGCGTTCTGCAGATCGCCGTACGTGCCGAGGCTGAATGCCGAGACGGAGACCGTCGGGTTGCCGCCGCCGGGGCCCGCCGCGATGTGTGCGGAGGACCAGATCTCGTCCGGCTGGTCGGGGCCCCACTCCTGCCAGGCCGTGATGACGGACCGGGCGCGCGACCACGGCCAGGACATGTACGCGGTGACGGTCCGCGGCGCGGGGCGGGTGCGGAAGCGGAGTTCGGTGACGACGCCGAAGTTGCCGTTGCCCGCGCCGCGCAGCGCCCAGAAGAGGTCCGGGTGGTGTTTGGCGTCGGCGGTGACGGTCTTGCCGTCGGCGGTGACGATCGTCGCGGCGGTGAGGCTGTCGCAGGTCAGGCCGTACGCGCGGGCGGCGACGCCGTGGCCGCCGCCGAGGGTCAGGCCGGAGATGGCGACCGTGGGGCAGGAGCCGCCGGGGATCGTCTGACCGTGGGCGGCGAGGCCCTGGTAGACGTCCAGGAGCCGGGCCCCCGCGCCGATCGTGCCGTCCTTGTCGACGCGGGACAGTGACGAGACGTCAATGACGAGCCGGCCGTCGCCGCTCGACCAGCCGGCGTAGGAGTGCCCGCCGCTGCGGATCGCGACGGGCGTGGAGCTGCGCCGGGCGAAGGCCAGGCACTCCCGGATGTCGTCCTCGTGCCTGACGTAGGCGACCGCGGCCGGCTTCTGGCCGTCGTAACGGGTGTTGTAGAGCTGACGCGCGGTCGGGTAGGCCGCGTCGTCGGGACGTATGAGGGACCCGTCGAGGCTCTTGGCCAGCGCCGGCCAGTCGGCCGGGCCGGAGGTCGCGCTGCCCGACGGGGCCGCGGAGGTGCCGGAGGCCGTCGCCGTGGCCGGGGTGGAGCCGCCGGTGGGCGTGCCGGATCCGGTGTCGTCGCAGGCGGTGGCGGTGACGCCGGTGAGTACGGCTGCGGCGCCCGCGGTCAGGACGGTGCGCCGGTTCGGCAGGGTCATCGGGCCTCCGGGGTGGGGGAACGGTCCTCGTGGGGAAGGGGCGGCGGCCGGTCAGGACGCTGCGCGGTGGGCCTCGGCGTCTGCGCGGGCCCGGTCGCGGGATCTGCGGGCCGGTCCGGACCAGCCGCAGGAGCAGCGGGCCGTGCAGAACGAGCCGCGCTCGACGGTGGTGGGTTCGTGGGCGGACCGGGCCGGCGGGACGGCCGGCGGGACCTCGGCGGTGTGTTGGTCATACACGCGTCCACGGTACTGGGCGGGGCCGTCCGGCGGTGAGGGGCGGGTGAGCGGCGTTACGGGGGACAGGGGCCGTCGTTATCGGAACGGGTGGGGGGCTCGGGCAAGCGGTACGGCTTTGGGGGTTGGCAGGCGATGGTGGTGCAGCAGCACAGATCCGGAGGCGGGGCGCGCGCTGTGTGCGCCCTCGCCGCGATGGGCGTGATGGCGGCGGCCGCCGGGTGCTCGGGTGGTGGCGGCGACCGGGCCTCGGCCGACGACCGTTCCGGCGTCGGGGCCGTCGAGACGGTGCGGCGGGCGGCGGGCGTGCTCTCCGGGACGGGGTCCGGCAGCGCCTCGCCCTCGGCCCGGGGGAACGGGGCCGGGGCCGGGACCGCCGAGGTGAGTACGTCGATGGAGACGGCCGCGGGCGGGACCCGGGTGACGATCAGGGGCAAGGGGACGTACGACTTCCACGCCCAGTCCGGGCGGCTCAGGGTCGTGCTGCCGCAGGACCCCGCGGGCGAGGAGGAGCACCTGCCGATCACGGAACTGCTGGCCCCCGGTGCGCTCTACATGATGAACCGCGGCGCGGGCGTCCCCAAGGACAAATGGGTCAGGATCGACACGACGGCCCTGGCGGACGGCAATCTGGTGACCGGTGGGGTGACCGATCCGATGGCCGCGGCCGAACTGCTGCGCGGGGCGCGTGCGGTGACGTACGTGGGCGAGAGCGACCTTGCCGGGGTGACGGTGCGGCACTACCGGGGGACCACGGACATCGGGCGGGCCGCGCGGCAGGCGTCGGCTCCGTCACGGGGTGCGCTGATGGCGGCGGCGAAGGGGTTCAGCACGGACACGGTGCCGTTCGACGCCTATCTGGACGAGGAGGGGCGGCTGCGCAAGGTGCGGCACCGGTTCAGCTTCGCCAACGAGGGGCCCCCGGTCGAGGTGGTGTCGACGACGCTGCTGTACGGGTTCGGGGTGCGGGTCTCCGTACCGATGCCGGCCGAACGCGATATCTACACCGGTGAGATCGACCAGGGGCGGCGGACGTGACCGCGGCGGACGGGCCGGTCCCCGGGCCGGGCGTCCTAGGCATCTGGCTGAGGCGAAATGGTCCGTCCGTGCCATGCGCGGTGTGTGGTGCGCTCCCTACCCTAGGAAGTCGGCGACGGCAGTGAGAGGTGAGTGACGTGGTGACGCTCAGCGCACGGACCGTATCGGACCATGTGGCACTCGCCGAGATCGAGCTGTGCGGGGAGCTGATGATCGCGGCCTCGGCGGCGATCGGTGAACGGCTCAGTCCGGACCGTATCGACGAGGTGCTCGACGTCAAGGTGATCACGGAGCGGGTCACAATCACCGAACGCACCACCGTCCCCCGGCAGGGAGACCGCCGGGGGTGACGGGCGCGGGGCGGCAGGGGGCGCGGCGCCCTGCGGCGCGTCAGTCGTGAGACCTCCGACTCGGCGGCGGCAGCAGCAGCACAGGCGCACGCGATGGCGGTGCGGGTGACCGGGCTCAGGTGCGCAGCAGCCGGGCGATGGCCTTGGTGGCCTCCTCGACCTTCGCGTCGATCTCCTCGCCGCCCTTGACCGCAGCATCGGCGACGCAGTGGCGCAGGTGCTCCTCCAGCAGCTGGAGTGCGAAGGACTGGAGCGCCTTGGTGGAGGCCGACACCTGGGTGAGTATGTCGATGCAGTAGACGTCCTCGTCGACCATGCGCTGCAGGCCGCGGATCTGGCCCTCGATACGGCGCAGGCGCTTGAGGTGCTCCGCCTTCTGATGGTGGTAGCCGTGTATTCCCCGGTCGTGGTCGGTGACGATCGCGTCCGCGGGAGCCGTGGCGTCCGCCGGGGTCGCGGCGTCCGCGATGCCCGGCGGCCGGTCCGCTCCGGTGGCCTCGGTGGTGGTCATTGCTGCCTCCCGTTTTCCCTTTACCCTGCCGTTTATATACCCCTGGTGGGTATATCCTAACGAATTCAGCTGAAACGTGACCGGGGCCCCGTGCTGATCACTGTGCCTGATGCGCGACACTGAAGAATGCCGGTTAGCCGTGGCCGGATGATGCGCCTAGCATCAGCCTGACCGAATCCAAAGCATCCCGAGGACCCCACGTGCGCTTTCGTCTGACCCCCAGGGAGACGAGCTTCTACGACATGTTCTCCGCATCTGCGGACAACATCGTCACGGGCTCGAAACTCCTGATGGAACTGCTCGGGGCGGATTCTGCCTCCCGAGTCGAGATCGCGGAGCGTATGCGGGCAGCGGAGCACGCGGGGGATGATGCCACCCACGCGATCTTCCACCAGCTGAACTCCTCCTTCATTACGCCGTTCGACCGCGAGGACATTTACAATCTCGCCTCGCAGCTCGACGACATCATGGACTTCATGGAGGAGGCCGTCGACCTGGTCGTGCTGTACCAGATCGACGAGCTCCCCAAGGGTGTCGAGCAGCAGGTCGAGGTTCTGGCACGGGCGGCGGAACTGACCGCCGCGGCCATGCCGAATCTGCGGAGCATGGACAACCTCACCGAGTTCTGGATCGAGGTCAACCGGCTGGAGAACCAGGCCGACCAGATCCACCGCAAGCTGCTCGCCCAGCTCTTCAACGGCAAGTACGACGCCATAGAGGTGCTGAAGCTGAAGCAGATCGTGGATGTGCTGGAAGAGGCTGCCGACGCGTTCGAGCACGTCGCGAACACGGTGGAGACCATCGCGGTCAAGGAGTCCTGAACCACGTGGACACCTTTGTACTGATCGTGACCATCGGCGTCGCGCTCGGCTTCACGTACACGAACGGCTTCCACGACTCGGCGAACGCCATCGCCACCTCGGTCTCCACCCGGGCGCTGACCCCGCGTGCGGCACTGGCCATGGCGGCGGTGATGAACCTCGCCGGCGCGTTCCTCGGCAGCGGGGTCGCCAAGACCGTCAGCGAGGGCCTGATCGCGACGCCCGTGGGCGACAAAGGGATGGGAATCCTCTTCGCCGCGCTCGTCGGCGCGATCATCTGGAACCTGATCACCTGGTACTTCGGGCTGCCCTCGTCGTCCTCCCATGCCCTGTTCGGCGGCATGGTCGGTGCGGCGCTCGCGGGCGGGACGCTGGTGCACTGGATGGGCGTGCTCGACAAGGTCGTCATCCCGATGTTCATCTCGCCGGTGATCGGCCTGGTGGTCGGCTATCTGGTGATGGTCGCCATCATGTGGATGTTCCGGAAGTCCAACCCGCACAAGGCCAAGCGCGGTTTCCGGATCGCGCAGACGGTCTCGGCCGCGGGCATGGCGCTCGGGCACGGTCTGCAGGACGCGCAGAAGACGATGGGCATCGTGGTGATGGCCCTGGTCATCTCCGGCCACGAGACGTACAGCGACCCGATCCCGGTCTGGGTCAAGCTCGTCTGTGCGCTGATGCTGTCGCTGGGTACGTACGCCGGTGGCTGGCGCATCATGCGGACGCTCGGCCGGAAGATCATCGAGCTGGACCCGCCGCAGGGGTTCGCCGCGGAGACGACGGGCGCCTCGATCATGTTCGGCTCGGCGTTCCTGTTCCACGCGCCGATCTCGACGACGCATGTGATCACCTCGGCGATCATGGGTGTGGGTGCCACGAAGCGGGTGAACGCGGTGCGGTGGGGCGTCGCGAAGAACATCATCCTGGGGTGGTTCATCACCATGCCGGCCGCGGCGCTGGTCGCTGCCGCGAGCTACGGGATTGTCGTCCTGCTGTTCGGGTGACGGTGGTCGTGGGGTGCCGGGTGCGCCCGGCGGGCGCTTTGTCCTCGATCGCCGGACGGGTTGAGAGATGTCCTCGATCGCCCGACGCGCTCGATTCGGCCTGATCTTCTTGATGTGGGTCCGCCCCGCTCTCCTTCCGGAGAGCGGGGCGGACCCTTTGCCTTGTGGTGGCACCGCCATGCAGCACCCCAAGGCCGTCCGGGACGGTCAGCCGAAGCGGCCGGAGATGTAGTCCTCCGTGGCCTGGACCGACGGGTTGGAGAAGATGCGTTCGGTCTCGTCTATCTCCACGAGCTTGCCGGGCATGCCGACCGCCGCGAGGTTGAAGAACGCCGTGCGGTCCGAGACCCGGGCCGCCTGCTGCATGTTGTGCGTCACGATGACGATCGTGAAGCGCTCCTTCAGCTCACCGATCAGATCCTCGATGGCGAGGGTCGAGATCGGGTCGAGGGCGGAGCACGGCTCGTCCATCAGCAGGACGTCCGGCTCGACCGCGATCGCGCGGGCGATGCACAGACGCTGCTGCTGACCGCCGGAGAGGCCGGATCCGGGCTTGTTCAGCCGGTCCTTGACCTCGTTCCAGAGGTTCGCACCGCGCAGCGACTTCTCCACGATGTCGTTGAGGGCGCTCTTGCGGTACTTGCCGTTCAGCCGCAGGCCCGCCGCGACGTTGTCGAAGATCGACATGGTCGGGAACGGGTTCGGGCGCTGGAAGACCATGCCGACCGTGCGGCGCACGGTGACGGGGTCGACGCCGGAGCCGTACAGGTTCTCGTCGTCCAGCAGCACCTTGCCCTCGACGCGGCCGCCGGGGGTGACCTCGTGCATCCGGTTCAGGGTGCGCAGGAAGGTGGACTTGCCGCAGCCGGACGGGCCGATGAAGGCGGTCACCGAGCGGGGTTCCACGGTCATCGAGATGTCGTCGATCGCCTTGTGGGCGCCGTAGTAGGCCGAGAGGCCACTGATGTCGATGCGCTTGGCCATCTGAATCACTGCTTTCTGCTGGCCTCAGCGGCCGGTCTTCGGGGCCTTCCAGCGGGCGATGCCGCGGGCCACCAGATTGAGGATCATGACGAAGGCGATCAGGACCAGGGCGGCGGCCCAGGCGCGGTCGTACGACGCGGTCTCGCCGATCTTGTACTGCTCGTAGATGTAGAACGGCAGTGAGGACTGGGCGCCTTCGAAGGGGTTCGGGTTGATCAGCTGACTGCCGAAGACCAGCAGGATGATCGGTGCGGTCTCGCCGGCGATACGGGCGATGGCGAGCATGACGCCGGTGGCGATGCCGCCGATCGCGGTCGGCAGGACCACCTTCAGGATGGTGCGCCACTTCGGGATGCCGAGGGCCAGGGACGCCTCGCGGAGCTCGTTCGGTACGAGCTTCAGCATCTCCTCGGTGGAGCGGACCACGACCGGGATCATCAGGATCGTCAGGGCCAGTGCGCCCATCAGACCGGAGGGTTCGAGGCCTGCGATCAGCATGATCGAGAGGATGAACAGGCCGGCCACGATGGACGGGATACCCGTCATCACGTCGACGAAGAAGGTGACGGCCCTGGCGAGCGGCCCCTTGCCGTACTCCACCAGGTAGACCGCGGTGAGCAGGCCGAGCGGGGCGGAGATCACCGTGGCGATGCCGACCTGCTCCAGCGTGCCGATCAGCGCGTGGTAGACACCGCCGCTGTCCTCGGACCCGAGGACGCCGGCCATCGAGTGGGTCAGGAAGTAGATGTCCAGGCGGCCCGAGCCGCGGCTGACGGTCGTCCAGAGCAGCGAGGCCAGCGGCACGATCGCGATCAGGAAGCACACCCACACGAGACTGGTGGCGAGGCGGTCCTTGGCCTGCCGCCGGTTCTCCACGACGCTGGTCGCGACGTACGAGATCACCAGGAAGAGCAGCGCGGCGATCAGGCCCCACTGGACGCGGCTGTGCCAGCCGGCGGCCGCGCCGATGCCGACGCCGAGGGCGATCGACACGACGGCGAAGCCGAGCGGGGCCAGGCGCGGGAGCGTACGGCTGCTGAGGCTGTTGCCCGGTGCGGGCGGCAGCGGCGTCGGGCGGTCCTGGACGGTGGTGGATGCGTGGCTCATGCGTTGGCCCCCGAATACTCCTTGCGGCGGGCGATGATGAGCCGCGCGGCGCCGTTGACCAGCAGGGTGAGAACGAAGAGGACCAGGCCGGAGGCGATCAGGGCATCCCGCCCGAACGCGTCGGCCTCGCCGAACTTCGCGGCGATGTTCTGGGCGAACGTCCCGCCGCCCGGGTTGAGCACGTGCAGCGAGATCAGGAAGCTCGGCGACAGGACCGTGGCGACGGCCATCGTCTCGCCGAGCGCGCGTCCCAGGCCGAGCATCGAGGCGGAGATCACGCCGGAGCGGCCGAACGGCAGCACGGAGAGGCGGATGACCTCCCAGCGGGTGGCGCCGAGTGCGAGTGCGGCTTCCTCGTTCATCTTCGGGACCTGGAGGAAGACCTCGCGGCTGACGCTGGTCACGATCGGCAGGATCATGATCGCGAGCAGGATGCCGACGGTGAAGAGCGAGCGGGCGACGCCGATCTCGGTCTTCTCGAAGATGTACGTCCAGCCGAAGAACTGGTCGAGCCAGAGGTTGAGGCCTTCGAGGTACGGCACGAGGACGAGTGCGCCCCAGATGCCGTAGACGATGCTGGGCACCGCGGCGAGCAGATCGACGACGTACGCGATCGGGGCCGCGAGTCTGCGCGGTGCGTAGTGCGAGATGAAGAGGGCGATGCCGACAGCGACCGGAACCGCGATGACCATCGCGATGATCGAGCTGACGACGGTCCCGAACAGCAGGACCGCGATGCCGAAGACGGGAGGGCTGCCTGCCGGGTTCCAGTCGAAGGTGGTGAAGAAGTTGCCTTCGTCCTTCGAGATGGCGAGGGCGGCGCGGTAGCTGAGGAACACGGCGATCGACGCCATGATCACGAGCAGCAGGATGCCCGAGCCCTGTGACAGGCCCAGGAATATCTTGTCGCCGAGGCGACCGGTCGGCCTGCTGCGGGCGCGCCCGCCCGGCCGGGCCGGTGGTGTCTGCGTCTGTGTGGTGGAAGCCATGGTCTTTCCGGTCTGTGTGGGGGAGCGGGGGCTCCCCTGGCGGCGGTGCACCGGATGGGGTGGTGGGGGCCGGCCGGTCCGTTGAGATGAACCGGACCGGCCGCCTGTTGCTGTGTTTCTGCGTCTGCGTCTGCGTCTGCTCTGCGTCGTGCGGGGTTCGGGTTACGAGAGGGAGGAGACCGTCTCGCGGACCTTGGTGTTGATCGCCTCGGGGATCGGGGCGTAGCCGGCCTCGGTCAGGAGCTTCTGGCCCTCCGCGGAGGCGGTGTAGGTCAGGAAGGACTTGACGGTGCCGAGGGTGTCGGCCTTGTTGCCGGTGTCGCAGACGACCTCGTACGTCACCAGGACCAGCGGGTAGGCGCCCTCGGCCTTGGTGGTGTAGTCGAGGTCGAGCGCCAGGTCCTTGCCGGTGCCCTTGATCTTGGCGGCGGCGATGGCCTTGGAGGCGTTCTCGGAGGAGGCCTTGACCGGGGCGGCGCCGCCGGTGTTGATGTCGACCGTGGTGATCTTCTGCGAGGCGGCGTACGAGAGCTCGAAGTAGCCGATCGAGCCGTCGACGGCCTTCACCTGGGTGGCGACACCGGAGGAGCCGGACGCGGCCTGGCCACCGGGGGCCGGCCACTTCTTCTCGGCCTCGTACTTCCAGTCGCTCGGGGCCGTTGCGGCCAGGTACTTGCCGAGGTTCTGCGTGGTGCCGGAGTCCTCGGAGCGGTGGAAGGGCTGGATCGCCTTGTCCGGGAGCTTGGCGCCGGGGTTGAGCTTGGCGATCGCCTCGTCGTTCCACTTCTTGATCTTCGTGTCGAAGATCTTGGCGAGGGTGGGGGCGTCCAGCGTCAGGCTGTCGACGCCTTCGAGGTGGAAGCCGACCGCGATCGGGCCGCCGACCATCGGGAGGTTGATGCCCTGTCCGGTCTTGCAGATCTTCTTCGAGTCGGCGACCTCCTCGGGCTTCAGCGCCGAGTCGGAGCCGGCGAAGCCGACGGTGCCCTGGTTGAAGGCGACGATGCCCTCGCCGGACGAGGAGGAGTTGTAGTTGATCTCCACGCCGGAGCAGGCGGCCATGTAGTCCTTGACCCACAGGTCCATGGCGTTCTTCTGGGCGCTGGAGCCGGAGGCGCGCAGCTGGCCCTTCGCGCCGTCGCACTTGACGTTCGACGCGGCCTTCGTCTCGCCGCCGCTGCCGCCGGTGTCGCCGCCGCTGTTGTTGTCCGAACCGCACGCCGTGAGGACCAGGGCGCCGGAGACGGCGAGGGCACCGAGCGCGGTGGCACGAAGCCGGTTCTTGCGCTGAAGCTTCACTTTCGGGTGTTCCTTCCAGGAGCCGCCGAGGTTGTTTTCGTTCTACGACGGCGTGCGAGGTGGTGTTGTGGTGCGGAAGTCTTGGCCGGTGCGGGGGTTTCCCGGGTGATGCGGTGGTTCGCCGCGCACCGTGTACTGCCGAAATTAGGCAGAACAGGTGACGTGGTTTGCGGGGGTGGGTGAACGGAGGGTGAACCGTGCGGGGCGGCCTGGTTCCGGGCCGCGGGTGGGGCGGCGGGGTGGGGTGCCGTCCGGGGCGCGCGCTCACGTGGGGGCGGCCCGGGTCCCGGGCAGGGGGTTCCGTCCTCAAACGCCGGACGGGCTGGGATGTCCGGGCGGGCCGGGATGTCCGGACGGGCTGGGATGTCCGGGCGGGCCGGGACGGCCGGGCGGCTCGGTGGCTGCTACGCCGTCGGGAGTGTGGGGAGGGCCGTGTCCAGCAGGGCGCGGTCGCGGGGGTGGGTCAGCCGGGTGCGGGCGGCCTCAGGGCGGAGCCACAGCACCTCGTCCACCTCGTCGTTCGGGACGAAGGCGCCCGCCGTGGCCTCGGCGGACCAGTACGTGACCTCCTTCGGGCGCCCGTTGGCCAGGTACCGGACCATCGGGAGCACGGCGCCCGGCACGCAGTGGTGGCCCGTCTCCTCCAGGACCTCGCGCAGGGCCGCGTCTCTCGGGGACTCACCGCGTTTCAGCTTGCCCTTGGGGAACGACCAGTCGTCGTAACGCGGCCTGTGCACGAGACAGAGTTCGACACCGGCGGCGGCGCCGACGGCGGACGCGGGCGGCCGGCGCCACAGCACGCACCCCGCCGCCCGCACCACCGTGCCGTTCATCGCGCGGTCACGGCAGCCGCGTACGGCCACGTCTCCAGGAACACCGCGCGCGCCGCCGCCACCTCGTGGCGCTGGTCGGCGTGGAGCACCCCCAGGGCGTACGCGGTGGCCGGGGCGATCCGCGGGGTGCGGGCCGCCGAGGCCGCGGCCGAGGCCGCCTCCGCCGCGTCCCGGTGCAGATCGAGGGCGTGCCCCGGGCCGGCCAGGGCCGGTTCGGGGGCGCCGCGCAGCACCTCGTGGGCGTACCGGTGCAGCCGCAGCAGCAGCCGGGTCCGGTGCCAGGGTGCGTCCTGCGCCTCGTTGTACGGCTCGGCCGTCTCGTCCGACGAGAGGGCCGCCACCGCGCCGAGCAGCCGCTGTTCGGCCCGGTCCGCGGGCTCGGCCAGCAGTTCGGCGGCCGGTGCCGCGGCCGCTGCGGCCAGCGGAACCTCGGATGCGAGCAGCGCGACCGCGTCGGCCACCGCGTGGAAGCGGGAGGAGCCGAGCGCCTGGAGCGCGGCGGAGTGGGCGCGGGTCCTGGCCAGGGTCAGCCGGCGTTCCAGCAGCGCCCCGGCGCGTGCCGCACCGACGCCGAGACCGGCGCGCTCCTTCGCGGCGGAGGCCGAGGCGGCGGCGTCGGTGACGGAGCGGGCCGGGCTGCTGCCGTTACCGTTCCCGGCGCGGGCCGCCGGCAGAGGCGTCCCCGACAGCCCGTGCAGCGCGTCAAGGAGCCGGTTCAGCCGGTCCGCGTACGCGTGCTCGCGGGCGAGCGTGCCGGACAGCCAGGCCAGTTCCGTACGCAGTTGCTCGGCCCAGAGCGGGTCGAGCGCCGTGCGGAAGGTGTGCAGGGTGCCGCCGATCCGGCGGGACGAGCGGCGGAGCGCCACCGCGGCCTGTTCGGCGGCCTGCGGCCCGGCGTCCGTGGGGGCGCTGTTCTCGCGGTGCAGGCGCAGACTCCGCAGGAAGTCCGCGGCCTGTGTCCGGAGATACGGCGCGAGCACCGCCCCCGCGGTCACGTCCGTCTGGGTCTGATGGTCAGGGCGTCGCACGCCGGCGCCTCCGGGCGTCAATGAGCATTTCCTGTACGTGCCGCAGCGGCCGGCCGTCCGCGTCCGTGGCGTGCCGGGTCCAGTTCCCGTCGGGGCCCAGGTGCCAGGAGGAGGTGGTGTCGGCCATGCCCGTCTCCAGGAGCCGGCTGAGCGCGGCCCGGTGGGCGGGGTCGGTGACCCGGACCAGGGCCTCGATGCGGCGGTCGAGGTTGCGGTGCATCATGTCGGCGCTGCCGAACCAGACCTCCGGCTCGCCGCCGTTGCCGAACGAGAACACCCGGGAGTGTTCGAGGAAGCGGCCCAGTATCGAGCGGACCCGGACGTTCTCGGAGAGGCCGGTGACGCCGGGGCGGATCGCGCAGATGCCGCGGACCCAGATGTCGACCGGGACACCGGCCTGCGCGGCCCGGTAGCAGGCGTCGATGATCGCTTCGTCGACCATCGAGTTGACCTTGACGCGTACGTAGGCGGGGCGGCCGGCCCGCTGGTGCGCGATCTCCTTGTTGATCCGGACGATCAGTCCGTCGCGCAGTGACTTCGGGGCGACCAGCAGGCGCCGGTAGGTCTCGCGGCGCGAGTAGCCGGAGAGCCGGTTGAAGAGGTCGGAGAGGTCGGCGCCGACCTGCGGGTCGGCGGTGAGCAGGCCGAGGTCCTCGTACAGCCGGGCCGTCTTGGGGTGGTAGTTGCCCGTGCCGACGTGCGAGTAGCGGCGCAGTGTGTCGCCCTCCTGGCGGACGACGAGCGAGAGCTTGCAGTGCGTCTTCAGGCCGACGAGCCCGTAGACGACATGGCAGCCCGCCTCCTCCAGCTTGCGCGCCCACTTGATGTTGGCCTGCTCGTCGAAGCGGGCCTTGATCTCGACGAGGACGAGGACCTGCTTGCCGGACTCGGCGGCGTCGATGAGAGCGTCCACTATCGGGGAGTCGCCCGAGGTCCGGTACAGGGTCTGCTTGATGGCGAGGACGTCCGGGTCGCCCGCCGCCTGCTCCAGGAAGGCCTGCACGGAGGTGGAGAAGGAGTCGTACGGGTGGTGCAGCAGCACATCGCGTTCGCGCAGGGCGGCGAAGATGTCGGGCGCCGAGGCGGACTCGACCTCGGCGAGGTCGCGGTGCGTGCCGGCGATGAACTTGGGGAACTTCAGCTCCGGCCGGTCCAGCGACGCTATGCCGAACAGTCCGGTGAGGTCGAGCGGTCCCGGCAGCGGGTAGACCTCGGCGTCGGACACCTTCAGCTCGCGGACCAGCAGGTCCAGCACGTACGGGTCGATGGACTCCTCGACCTCCAGGCGGACCGGCGGGCCGAAGCGGCGCCGCATGAGCTCCTTCTCCAGGGCCTGGAGCAGATTCTCCGCGTCGTCCTCCTCGACCTCCAGGTCCTCGTTCCTGGTGACCCGGAACATGTGGTGCGCGAGCACCTCCATGCCGGGGAAGAGCTCTTCGAGGTGGGCGGCGATGACGTCCTCGATGGGGACGTAGCGCTGCGGCGAGGCCTCCAGGAAGCGGGTCAGCAGCGGCGGCACCTTGACCCGGGCGAAGTGGCGATGGCCGCTGACCGGGTTGCGCACGACGACGGCGAGGTTGAGCGAGAGGCCGGAGATGTACGGGAAGGGGTGCGCCGGGTCGACGGCCAGCGGGGTGAGCACGGGGAAGACGCGCTGGCGGAAGAAGGTGAACAGGCGGGCCTGTTCCTTCTCGGTCAGCTCGGGCCAGCGGATCAGCTGGATGCCCTCGTCGGACAGGGCGGGGGCGACGTCCTGCTGGTAGCAGGCGGCGTGCCGGGCCATGAGTTCGCGCGAGCGCGTCCAGATCAGGTCGAGGACCTCGCGGGGCTGGAGGCCGGACGCGGAACGGGTGGCGACACCCGTCGCGATCCGGCGTTTCAGGCCGGCCACCCGGACCATGAAGAACTCGTCCAGGTTCGAGGCGAAGATGGCGAGGAAATTAGCCCGTTCGAGGAGGGGGGTCGAGGGGTCCTCGGCCATTTCCAGAACGCGTTCGTTGAACGCGAGCCAGCTGCGTTCCCGGTCCAGGAACCGGCCCTGCGGCAGCTCGTCACCGTCGACATCGGGCTCGTACGCGTCGGCGTCGGCGTCGATGTCGGGGTCCAGATCGGCCGCGGTGGACAGGGCGGCGTCGGCGGATGCGGAGGCGGCGACGGCATGCGGCCGGTGTGCGGCGAGGGAGCCGACGGAAGGCTGAGCGGCGGGCTGGACCGGGACCTCGGAGCTGGGCTGCTGGCTCATGGGCCCATTCTTCCGCGCGGAGTGCTCAGGGGGCGCGTCGGCGGGGGACGAGATCGCGGAGATCGCACGCTCGGCGCGCTTTCCGCCGGGATTTCTCCCGTTGCGGGGGGTCGGCACAGCTGGCTGCATTTTGAGAGGGTCGCAAGGCCGTCTGAATGCCCGGTAACGGCGACATGACATGCAGGAAGCGGTGTGGCCGTGCCCGGGGGTCCGCGCGGCCCCCGGACACGGCCCGCCTCTCAGGCGTGGCGGCGGCGCAGGACGCGGAAGGCGAGGGCGACGGCTACGGCGGTGAGGACGAGGACGATGCCCGTCCCGACCAGCTGGAGGGGCCAGAAGTGCGAGGCGGGGTGGTAGTCGACGTAGGTGCCGGTGACGTGGTGGTCCGCCAGGCAGCGGTCCACGTCGGCTACGGGGCCCTGGTCGCAGATGTCGCCGGGCAGCCGCTGGTCCCCTGCCGTCAGGCCTCCGCCGACCCACAGGGAATCGCGGGGCTGGCCGCCCGTGGCGTGCAGCGGCGTGACCACGGTACTGACCGCCCACAGGCTGTCGCGTACGGCGCCGAGCGTGAGTGCCACCGCCCCGTACGCCAGGGCTGTGACGCCCATGGCGAGGAGCGTGCGGCGCACCAGCAGCGCGGCGAGCGCGCCGAGGGCGATGGCGAGCAGGGCCGATGCCGTGGGCAGGGTGCCCAACGCGGCGTACGTGCTCCAGTCGTACCAGGCCGGGCGGTCCGTGTCGGGGGAGGTCCGGCACCAGGCGTAGACGGCCGAGAGCACCGGCACCGCCACCACCGTGATCGCCGCCGGAACGGTGAGCTTGGCGAGGAGCCAACGTGCGGGGGAGACGGACTGGGACCAGGCCAGCCGGTAGGTGCCGCTCTCCAGCTCCCGGCCGATCAGCGGACCGGCGACGAACAGGCCGATGGCGGCGGGCAGGACCATCATGGCGGTGCCCGCATACCGCAGCACGTCCCTGAGCCACGCCTGGTGGCTGAGCATGTCCTGGAACGATGCGACGCAGCGCGGGGAGGTGTCCAGGTACGAGCACCCGGTGTCCGCGTACGTGTCTGCCGTGCCGGAGTTCCACCACACGGAAGCGGTCAGCAGAACGACCCCGGCGAGCGCGAGCGCCCCCGCGATCCACAGGACGCGGCGGTGCTGAAGGACGATGACGCGGGCGGGGCCGCGCAGAGCGAGGGTGCTCATGCCGCGCTCACCGCCTCACGGGTCCGGGCGTCCGCGCTCGGCGTGAGCAGCGCGGGTGCGTCGGGGGACCGCAGATGCGCCAGCAGCAGCTCCTCCAGGGACGGTTCGGTGCTCTCCCAGGCCGAGTTGTCCACCGGGCCCTCCTTCCGGACGAGTGCGGTCAGCTGCCGTCCCGTGGTGCGGGACTCGACGACGGTGTGCGGAGCCAGGTCCCCAGCCGGACCGGTGAGCAGGGTGTGCGCGGCGAGCAGGTCGTCCGACTCGCCGCCGAGGCGGATCCGGCCGCCGTCGACGAGCAGGAGGTAGTCGCAGGAGCCCTCCAGCTCGGTGAGGATGTGGGAGGACATCACGATGGTGGTGGAGTGCTCGGCCGCCTCCACCATGAGGGCGCCCATCAGCTGGTGCCGGGCGAGCGGGTCGAGGTCGGCCAACGGCTCATCCAGCAGCAGCAGTTCGGGACGCTTGCCGAGGGCGAGAGCCAGCGCGAGCCGGGTGCGCCGGCCGCCGGACAGGGTGCGTACCTTCGCGTCCCCGGGGAGCGGCTCGGCGATGCGCTCCGCTGCCGCCTGGTCCCAGGTGTGCGGGTTGAGTTCGGCGCCCGCCCAGAGGGTCTCGGCGACCGTCAACTGCGGGTACAGCGGCTTGTCCTGGGCCACGAAGGACATCCGGCTGCGCGCCTCGGCCGGTGACGAGCCCAGCACCCGCAGGGTCCCCTCGGCCGGCCGCAGGAAGCCCGCCGCGAGGCCGAGCAGGGTGGACTTCCCGGCTCCGTTGGGGCCGACGAGCGCACAGACGCGGCCGGCCGGCAGCCGGAAGGAGCAGTCGCGCAGTGCCCAGCCGCCGCCCCGGCCACGGTATTTCATCCCGAGGCCGTCGACCTCGATCGCTGCACCTGTCATCAGTCCTGGTTCCCCTCGAATGTGCTGTCCAGTACGGCGGTGAAGAGCGCGCTCACGTCGTCCTTGTCCAGTCCGGCCGTGCGGGCGCGCCGGGTCCAGTCGGCGAGTTCGGCGCGCAGCGGGGCGTCGTCGGCCGCGGCGGCGCTGCCGAGCGTCCGGGTGACGAAGGTGCCGAGCCCGCGCCTGGCCTCCACGAGGCCCTCTCGCTCCAGCTCCCGGTATGCCTTGAGCACGGTGTTCGGGTTGATGGCGGTGGCCTCGACGACCTCGCGTGCGGTGGGCAGCCGGTCGCCGGGCTCCAGCAGGTTCAGCCGCAGGGCCTGCTTCGTCTGCTGGACGATCTGGAGGTACGTGGCGACGCCGCTGCGCCGGTCGATGCGGAACTCGACCGCTGCGGACTCGGCCATGTTCACCCCTTTCACTAATTGAGTAGTGAAAGGGTGGCGTAAAAACGGGGCGACGTCAAACGACGCCGCCCCTGGGGGTGTTGTGGCTGCTCAGGACTCCGTGCGGTACATCAGGTCCACCTCGTGCGTGGTGAAGCCCATCCGCTCGTAGACCGCCACGGCCGCGGTGTTGTCCGCGTCGACGTAGAGCATCGCGGTGGGCAGGCCCTCGGCGGCGAGGTGGCGCAGCCCGATCCCGGTGAGCGCCTTGCCCAGGCCGCCGCCCTGGGCGTCGGGCCTGATGCCGACCACGTACACCTCGCCGAGCCGCTCGTCGGCGTGCACCTTCGTCCAGTGGAAGCCGATCAGCTCGGCGCCACCGTCGTCCGTGGCGCGCTCGGCCAGGAAGAAGCCCTTCGGGTCGAACCAGGGCTCGGCCTTGCGGTCGTCGAGGTCGCGCTGGGTCAGCGAGCCCTGCTCGGGGTGGTGGGCGAAGGCGGCGCGGTTCACCGCCAGCCAGGCGGCGTCGTCCTGACCGGGGACGAACGTGCGCACGGTGACGCCCGGCGGCAGTACCGGCTCCGCGATGCCGATCGGGCTCAACGGGCGGCGCAGCTGGCGCAGTTCGCGGAAGAGCGAGAGGCCGAGCACCTGGGCGAGATGCCGCGCCGCGGACCTGCCGCCGTGCGCCCACACGCGCAGCCGCTTGCCGGAGGCGGCCAGCAGCGCGGCCCCGAGCGCCCGGCCGTGCCCGTGCCCGCGGTGCGAGGGGTGCACGACCAGCTCGGCAGCCGGTGCCTCCACCGGGTCGGTGTCCTCCAGCTGTGCGTACCCGACGAGCACGTTCCCGGCGGTCAGCAGGAAATGCCGCACACCTTCCCGGTGCCCGCCCCGCAACTGCAACCGCCCCTGCTCGGACACGGCCTGCCTGCCGTCGGAGGCGGCCGCCTCTGCGAGCAGCCCGGACACGGCCTCAGCCTGCTCGGGGTCGAGGGCGTCGAGCGTCTGGATCTCGCGTCCGGGGGAGGGGAGGGGTACGTCAGTCGTCATGGTGACGAGCGTACGGGGCCCTTGGGTGGGCGGCGGTGGGGGTTCCTTGGCCTTGCCGTGGTCCTGGGGTTCGGGGTTCCGTCCTCAAGCGCCGGACGGGCTTGGTGTGTGCGGGTTGCCCGTGGGGTGCGCGGTTTCTCGGTGGGTGGGGGTCCGGGGTCCCTCCG
>NZ_JBHVWF010000029.1:0-70403 GCF_042882365.1 Streptomyces sp. NPDC058221
GGGGTACGGGCCCGCGTCCTTGTGCGCGGTGGCGCGTTCCTGCGGTGGTGCTCCGACGCGGTGAGGCGTCAGGCGCCGAGGATCTCGCGCGCGAGCTTGGCGGTCTCGGTCGGCGTCTTGCCGACCTTGACGCCGGCGGCCTCGAGGGCCTCCTTCTTCGCCTGCGCGGTGCCGGAGGAGCCGGAGACGATGGCGCCGGCGTGGCCCATGGTCTTGCCCTCGGGGGCGGTGAAGCCCGCGACGTAACCGACGACCGGCTTGGTGACGCTCTTCGCGATGAAGTCCGCCGCACGCTCCTCGGCGTCGCCGCCGATCTCGCCGATCATGACGATCAGGTCGGTCTCGGGGTCGGCCTCGAACGCCGCGAGGGCGTCGATGTGCGTCGTACCGATGACCGGGTCGCCACCGATGCCGACGGCGGAGGAGAAGCCGATGTCACGGAGCTCGTACATCATCTGGTAGGTCAGCGTGCCGGACTTCGACACGAGACCGATGCGGCCGGGCTTGGTGATGTCGCCCGGGATGATGCCGGCGTTGGACTGACCAGGGGTGATCAGGCCGGGGCAGTTCGGACCGATGATCCGGGTCTTGTTGCCCTTCGCCTTGGCGTACGCCCAGAAGGCGGCCGAGTCGTGCACCGCGATGCCCTCGGTGATCACGACGGCGAGGGGGATCTCGGCGTCGATCGCCTCGACGACGGCGGCCTTCGAGAAGGCCGGCGGCACGAAGAGGACGGACACGTTCGCGCCGGTCTTCTCCATCGCTTCCTTGACGGAACCGAAGACCGGAACCTCGTTGCCGTCGAAGTCGACGGAGGTGCCGGCCTTGCGCGGGTTCACGCCGCCGACGATGTTGGTGCCGTCGGCGAGCATGAGCTTGGTGTGCTTCATGCCCGTCGCGCCGGTCATCCCCTGGACGATGACCTTGCTGTCCTTGGTGAGGAAGATAGCCATGGTGGTCTGAGTCCCTCTTCCTTACTTCGCAGCCGCGGCGAGCTCGGCGGCCTTGTCGGCCGCGCCGTCCATGGTGTCCACGCGCTGAACGAGCGGGTGGTTGGCGTCGGAGAGGATCTTGCGACCCAGCTCCGCGTTGTTGCCGTCGAGCCGCACGACGAGCGGCTTGGTGACCGCCTCGCCCTTGGACTTGAGCAGCTCGAGCGCCTGGACGATGCCGTTGGCGACCTCGTCACAGGCGGTGATGCCACCGAAGACGTTGACGAAGACGGACTTGACGTCCGGGTCGCCGAGGATGATCTCCAGGCCGTTCGCCATGACCTCTGCGGAGGCGCCGCCACCGATGTCGAGGAAGTTGGCGGGCTTCACGCTGCCGTGGTTCTCACCGGCGTACGCGACGACGTCCAGGGTCGACATGACCAGACCGGCACCGTTACCGATGATGCCGACCTCGCCGTCGAGCTTGACGTAGTTGAGGTTCTTGGCCTTGGCCGCAGCTTCGAGCGGGTTGGCTGCGGCCTTGTCCTCGAGCGCCTCGTGCTCGGGCTGACGGAAGTCGGCGTTCTCGTCGAGAGACACCTTTCCGTCCAGGGCCAGGATCCGGCCGTCCTTGGTCTTCACCAGCGGGTTGACCTCGACGAGGAGGGCGTCCTCGGCGACGAAGGTGTCCCACAGGGTCACCATGGCCTCGGCGACACCCTCGGCCACCTCGGCCGGGAACTTCGCCTGGGCCACGATCTCGCGGGCCTTGACGATGTCGACCCCGTCGACAGCGTTGACCGGAACCTTCGCGAGGGCCTCGGGGGTCTTCTCCGCGACCTCCTCGATGTCCATGCCACCCTGCACCGAGGCCATGGCCAGGAAGGTGCGGTTGGTGCGGTCGAGGAGGTACGAGACGTAGTACTCCGCCTCGATCTCCGGGGACAGCTCGGCGATCATCACCTTGTGGACCGTGTGGCCCTTGATGTCCATGCCGAGGATGTCGGTCGCCCGGGCGACCGCCTCGTCGGCGTTGGCGGCCAGCTTGACGCCACCGGCCTTGCCTCGGCCGCCGACCTTCACCTGTGCCTTGACGACCGACTTGCCGCCCAGCCGCTCGGTCGCCTCGCGGGCTGCCTCAGGCGTCTCGATCACTTCACCGGCCAGCACCGGTACACCGTGCTTGGCGAAGAGGTCCCTCGCCTGGTACTCGAACAGGTCCACGCGCGTCCGTCCCTTATCAAATGGTCTCGCGGTTGGTTTTCTGCGTGGGCGTGCCGCGAGGGGCAACGTGACTGCTCTGTCACTAGGAAGGCGCACACGGTGACCGAATACGCGGCATGTCCGTCTCGCAGGTTATCCCCGAGCCCCGCAGGACCCTAAATCGCAGATCACACCTGGGCGGTGATTACGGTCACAGATCGCGCTGGTGGCCGGTTCGCCGTGGACAAATCGGCACGGGTACGGGGGTGGCGCGGCAAGCCGTGGACCGGGCGGCCCCCTGGTCCGGACCACGCTGGGTCCGGACCAGGGGGAGCCCGCCCGGCACATCACCGGAAGCGGTTCCCGGCGCTACGGGTGACGCGCGACGGCCCTCAGATCCCCTGCACGGTGTGCACCGGAGCGGTGAGGGAGTGCGCCGGAGCCGTCTGCGCCACCGACGCGACCGACGCGACGGTTCCGGAGACGTAGTCCGGGGTGACCGAGGTCAGTCCCTGGGCGCCGCGGGCCGCGTTCGCCACGGTCGGACGGGCGTCGTCGCCGACCGTGCCCACGAGACCGCCCGCGAAGGGCCGGACCTCGGCGCCGACGCCCTGGGCCAGCGGCATCACCCGGGTGGTCACGCCCTGTGCGAACGGGCCGACCGCGTCGCCGGTCAGGCCCTGGGCCAGCGGCTGGACCTCGGAGACGACCCCCTCGGCGAACGGCTGGACCGCGCCGGTCACTCCGTACGCCAGCGGCTGGACCCCGGTCGTCACGCCCTGCACGAAGGGCACGGCGGCCTGTGTCACGACTCCGTCGGCGAACGGTGCGACCTCCCCGGTGACCCCCTGGACGAGGGTGGAGACATCACCGAGGGCCTGTCCGACGACCGGCAGCACGGTGGAGACCGCGTCGGCGGCCACGGGCGGCAGAACGGCGTCGGACGTCTCTCCTACGACCGGCGCGGCCTGGGTGAGAGCTCCTTCGGCGGTGGTCCTGGCCGTGCCCTGCGTCGCGGTCAGGGCCGTGTCCAGACCGGTGTCCAGGGCGCCGGGCGCCGGCGTCCGCAGCTGGTCCGGTCCGTACCCGGGGAGCTGCTCGATCGGACCGAAGAGGTAGTCGACGGGCGCCTCGGAGGCGGGGGCGGCGACACTGCTGCCGGCGACCCTCTCCGCGGTGCTGCCCGCGGCGTTCTCGACCGTGCCCGTGACCTGGTCCCTTACCTCCTGGGCGACCTTCTGGTGGGCGGCCTTCTGGGTGTGTGCGTTGGCGGACGCCCGGTCGGTCGCGTGGCCGGCCGCTGCGCGCCGGGCCGCGGACTTCGCGTCGGCCGTCGCGTCGGCCGCCTTTGCCTGTGCGGTGTCCTTGAGTCCTTCGGCCTTGCCCACGACGTCCTTGCCGACGACGTCGTCGCCGTCGATGCCGTTGACCGCGTCGGCGGCATCGGAGACGTCGGCCGCGTGGTCGGGGGTGGACAGCGGGAGGGACACGGGCAGTTCGTCCGCGCTTGCGGCGGCGGTGCCGAGGGCCCACATACCGGTGGCCGTGGCGGCGACGGCTATGGAACGGCGGATGTTCTTGTGCATGTGTGTGTCAGATCCTTCGAATTCGCGTCTCGATCCGGAGTACGTCCGGACGGCGGGCAGACCTGCTCCGCCCCCGCGCGGCAGGTCGGGGCGGGGGGAACGGTCTGCCCTAGCCGGGGAATTCGAGGATGTCGCCCGATCTGTCACGGACCGGTGCGGCGGTCGCCGGGAGGCCGGCGCCGCGGACGAGTCCGAAGGAGATGCCGTCCGTGAAGGAGACTGCGGGCTGGTCACCGCCGCGGGGCGGGTGGAACTCGGCGGACGAGGAACCGCTCCGGTCACCATGAGGGCCGAAGGGCTCCCGGTGCTCCGGCCGGTGGTCCGCTGCCACTGCCCGGTGAGAGGCGCCCGTCGCCTCGCGCGCGACGGAGAACCCGTCGGGCGCGGAACCGGCCGGGGACATCGACACGGGCGCGGGCCGTGGCGCGGCCGGGTGCCCGTCACCGCCGGCGGTGGCGCCGGGCACGGTGTGCGAGCCGCTGCCCGGAGCCTGCGGGGTGGCCGGTGACGACTGTCCCGGGAGCGGCAGTTGCGGCAACGGCAGCAGCCGCAGCGGAAGATCCGCCAGGGAAGGTCCGGACGGGAGCAGCCGGGTGGCCGTCCGAGTGACGGTCCGCGTGGCATCGAGGGCGCCGGTGACGGCAGTCCCGAGAGCCTTCCCGGCGACGGGGCGTGCCGGCTCACTCTTCGGCTCCGCCAACTGCCGGAGAACGGTGGGCGTGGGCACAGACCCGGATGCGGGCAGCGTTGTCGGGGCCAAGCGCTGTTTGTGACGCTTCTCCGGTACGGGCTCCGGCGCTCGCTGCGACCTGCCGGTCGCAGCGTCTGCCGGAACGGACCGGTCCTTACGGGCCGAGGCCTCTTCGGCCCGGGGCGCGGGTACGGACGGGGTGGCCGGTGCGGGCGGCGCGGACTTGTGCCCGACCGGCGCCTGCTTTCCTGCTGCCGGGGCCGGCGCCTGCTCGGGTACCGCCGAGGCCGACTCCGGTATGACCGACGCCGACTTGGGCGCGACCGGAGCCGACGTGCGCACGACCGACGACGCAGGCTCCCGCACGGCCGCGGCCGCCCCGGATACGGCGTCGTGCAGCTGCGGCACCGGCTGATCGACCGCTTGGGCGCGGGCTCCGAAGAGCAGGCCCAGTGCCAGCAGACCGCCGACGAAGAGCACCACCTGCAGCACACGCCGACCGGCCGGCCCGCGCCGGAGGCGCGGTTCGGTGCCGGGTCGGACAACTGCGGTGGTCACGTGGGTAGTGAGTCCTCTCCGGACGGTACGTTCGCCGAATTGCGCGGAATGCAGCCCTCCGCGGACGACGGGACGATGCTTGCACGAGACGCCCGGTGTCGCGCAAGCCCCCTGTTACTGATGGGTCTCCTTGTCCGGTATGGGCAGTGCCCGCTTCTCGATGGCGGCCGCCATCACCTCCGGAAAGAGGTCCGGGGTACAGGCGAAGGCCGGGGCGCCCAGCGCGGAGAGTGCCGTCGCGTGGTCACGGTCATAGGCGGGCGCGCCCTCGTCGGAGAGCGCGAGCAGGGTCACGAACTGCACGCCGGACGCCTTCATCGCGGCAACCCGCTTCAGCATCTCGTTGCGGATGCCGCCCTCGTAGAGGTCGCTGATGAGCACGACGACGGTGTCGGCGGGGCGGGTGATCCTCGACTGGCAGTAGGCGAGCGCCCGGTTGATGTCGGTTCCGCCGCCGAGCTGGGTGCCGAAGAGCACGTCCACCGGATCGTCGAGCTGGTCGGTGAGGTCGACGACGGCCGTGTCGAAGACGACGAGCCTGGTCCGCAGGGCGCGCATGGAGGCGAGTACGGCTCCAAAGACCGAGGCGTACACCACAGAGGCCGCCATCGAACCGGACTGGTCGATACAGAGGATGACGTCCTTCTTCACGGACTGCGCCGCGCGTCCGTAGCCGATGAGCCGCTCGGGCACGATCGTGCCGGCCCCGTCCTCCCCGGGCAGGGTCAGGTAGTTCTTGAGGTTGGCCCGGATGGTGCGGTTCCAGTCGATGTCGTGGTGGCGCGGCCGGCTGACCTTCGCCGAGCGGTCCAGCGCCCCCGTCAGCGCGGCCCGGGTGCGCGAGGTGAGCCGGTTCTCCAGCTGCTCCACGACCTTGCGCACAACGGCCCGTGCGGTCTCCTTCGTCGTCTCGGGCATGACCTTGTTGAGCGAGAGCAGGGTGCCGACGAGATGGACATCGGCCTCCACGGCCTCCAGCATCTCCGGTTCGAGCAGAAGCGTGGAGAGGCCGAGGCGGTCGATGGCATCACGCTGCATGACCTGGACGACGGAGCTGGGGAAGTACGTACGGATGTCGCCGAGCCAGCGGGCCACGGAGGGTGCGGAGGCGCCGAGGCCTGCCGAACGGCCGCTCCTGCCCCGTCCGCCTGGCTGTCTGCCCCCGCCCTCGTACAGCGCGGTCAGCGCGCCGTCCATCGCGGCGTCGCGCCCGGTGAGGGTGCAGCCGGTGCTCTCCGCGCTGTCCGCGCCCAGGACCATGCGCCAGCGCCGCAGCCGCTCGCCGGCCTCCCCCTTGGTGTCTGTGGCCTTGTCCCTGTCCCTGTCCGTGTCCGTGCCCGTGGCCGTGGCCCTGCCCGTGTCCGTGGCCCTGTCCGTGGCCGTGGCCCCGTCCGTCGTCATCCCGTCGCCCCCAGAGCTTGCTCGTCGTTCTCCGTCGCTGCCGCTCCCCTGTCCGGGCCATCCAGCCCGAGCAGCAGGCACAGCACCGGCATCACCGCGTCCGCCCGTGCCGTGTCCAGGCCGGGTCCGAAGCCGGGGGCACTCGCCTCGCCGCCCGGGAGCGCACCGGCCCGTGGCTCTCCCCCGGCGGCCGGGCCGCGCCGGACGAGTTCGCCCAGCGTGCGCCGGACGCCCGGCTCGTACGCCGAGAAGGTGCGGCGCAGCAGGGGCAGCACATCGGTGAACGTGTCTGCCGGGACTCCGGTCAGCCAGGAGTCGACCAGGGCGAGCAGCTTCTCGTCATGGACCAGGAGCATGCCGCCGCCGGCCGCCCCGCCGACGAAGCCCTCGATCCACGCGGCGGCGTCGGCGGGCGGGGTGCCGGGTGACAGGGCCAGGCCCATCAGCCGGGCGGCATCGTCCTGTTCGAGGTGTCCGTCGTCGAGCAGCAACCGGGCGGCGCGGCCGCGGATCACGCCCGCGACCGTGTCCCGGGCGGCGAGCTTGTGCAGCACCGCTCTCCAGCGTTCGCGCAGCCCGTCCGCGTTGTCCGGTGCGGCACCGGCGAGCAGCCCGACCGCCGTGTGCACGCCGTCCACCTGACGGCGCAGCTCGGCGGCCCCGTCGGCGTCGAGTCCCGTGCAGGCGGGTGGCAGTCCGACGCAGATCCGCTCCGCGAGCCCGGCCGCGACCTCCCCGAGCGCCGCGGTGTCCGTGGCGCGGACGTCCCCGTAGCGCAGCGTCCGGGCCAGGGACGGCAGGGCATCGGCGAGATGGCCCACGTCCGTGTCGAGCGCGGCGCGGTCGGCCAGCACCCGCATCACGACGGGCAGCGCCTCGGGCAGTTCGGCCAGCAGGCACTTCTCGGCGAGCGCGGTGACCTCGGCGAGCGCGGTGGCCGACAGGGCGTCCGCCTCGGCACGGGCGGTCGCGGCGGAGAGCACGGTGGTGCCCCATACGCCGGCCTCCGCGACGCGCACGTACAACTCGGGCTCCCAGCGAAGCCGCCAGCTCTCCCGGAACGTGCCGGTGCTCCCCCGGCCCTCGGTGGGCTCGCCCCAGCCGACGCCGAGGATGCGCAGCCGGTGCAGCAGCCGGCTGCGGGCCGCGTCGGCGTCCTTGCGGAGGTCGAGCTCGATGTCCCGCTCCGACGCCTCCGGTTTGAGCCTCAGGGTGCGCTGCTGCCGGGTGAGGTCGCGCTGGAGCGGCACGGCCGGGGCGGTGTCCGGCACCTCGCCGAGCCTCCGGCCGACGGTCAGCCGGTCCCGGACGAGTGCCAGCGGTACGTCGGACCCCTCGCACATCACGGCCCGGACGGCGTCGGTCGCCTCGCTCAGACCGGCGAGCGGCCGGCCGCGCATGGCGGCGAGGGTCGTGGCGAGCCGGACGGCTTCGATGACATGGGCGGACGACACGAACTGGTCCTCGTCACGCAGGAGTCCGGCGACCTTGGTCATCCACCGTTCGACCGGGCGGTCCGGGGATGCGAAGAGGTGGGCGTACCAGCCGGGTGAATCGATCCCGGCCCCGTATCCGCTGTGCCGGGCGAGCCTGTGGTGGGTCCAGGGCACCCAGGTCAGCTCGGCCTTGACCTTGGGCAGCCCCTTGAGGACCGCCCGGTCGGCGGCGAGTGTCGTTCTCGTTTCGAGCGCGGGCATGTGCCAGGCGCCGCAGACCACGGCGAAGTCGTCGCCGAACTCCTTGCGTGCCGTGCGCAACTGGATCCGCATGTACGCCTCGCGGACCCCGTCCCTGGGGTGGCCGCCGTCCCCGTACACCTCGCGCAGGGCGGCCATCGCGTCGCCGAGCGCGGCGAAGGCGGCCAACGGGTCGCCCGGGCCGCCGTCGTGGGCGCGGTGTTCGACGACGTCCTCCCACCAGCGCTCGGGGTCGTCGTAGCCCGCGGTCTCGGCCAGCACCCGGACGGGATCGACCGGGGCGGCCGACAGACCCGCCTCCCCGGCCTGTTCCGCCGGCCCCCGGCGTTCCGCCTCTTCCTCCTCATCCGCTGCCGCTGCCATGGCCAGCGAGTGAGCGGCCGGGAGGTCGATGAAGCGGACCGGGACACCGTGCGCCAGGGCCCAGCGGATCGCGACCCATTCGGGCGAGAACTCGGCGAGCGGCCAGAACGCCGCCCGGCCCGGATCGTCCACCGCGTGGGCGAGCAGGGCGACGGGCGGCCGCATCTGCTCGTCGGCGGCGAGCGGCAGCAGCGCGTCGCCCTCGGGCGGGCCCTCGATGAGAACCGCCTTCGGACGGACAGCGTCGAGCGCGGCGCCGACGGCGCGGGCCGAACCGGGGCCGTGGTGCCGGACCCCCAGCAGCAGCGGACCCTCCTGACCCGGGGTGGCGGTCATGCGGACGCCTCACGGCAGGCGCGGTAGAAGTCCTTCCAGCCGTCCCGCTCACGCACCACGGTCTCCAGGTACTCCTGCCAGACCACCCGGTCGGCAGCCGGGTCCCGGACGACCGCGCCGAGGATGCCGGCCGCGACATCCCCGGCGCGCAGCACCCCGTCGCCGAAGTGGGCGGCGAGCGCGAGGCCGTTGGTGACGACCGAGATGGCCTCGGCCGTGGACAGCGTCCCCGAGGGGGACTTGAGCTTGGTGCGGCCGTCGGTGGTGACCCCGTCGCGCAGCTCACGGAAGACGGTCACCACACGGCGGATCTCCGCGAGCCCGTCCGGCGCGGGCGGCAGATCGAGCGAGCGGCCCACCTGGTCGACGCGCCGGGAGACGATGTCGACCTCCGCCTCGGGTGTGGCAGGCAGCGGCAGGACCACCGTGTTGAACCGGCGGCGCAGCGCGCTGGACAGCTCGTTGACCCCGCGGTCGCGGTCGTTGGCGGTGGCGATGACGTTGAATCCGCGGACGGCCTGGACCTCCTGGCCCAGTTCGGGGAGCGGCAGCGTCTTCTCGGACAGGATGGTGATCAGTGAGTCCTGCACATCGGCGGGGATGCGCGTGAGCTCCTCGATCCGCGCGGTCATGCCTTCGGACATGGCGCGCATCAGCGGGCTGGGCACCAGCGCCTCGCGGCTGGGCCCGTGCGCGAGCAGCTCCGCGTAGTTCCACCCGTAGCGGACCGCTTCCTCGGGGGTGCCCGCGGTGCCCTGGACGAGGAGGGTCGAATCGCCGCTGACGGCGGCCGCGAGATGCTCGGAGACCCAGGTCTTGGCGGTGCCGGGCACGCCGAGGAGCAGCAGCGCACGGTCGGTGGCGAGCGTGGTGACGGCGACCTCGACGAGGCGGCGCGGGCCCACGTACTTGGGTGTGATCACCGTGCCGTCCGGCAGGGCGCCACCCAGCAGGTAGGTGGCGACGGCCCAGGGCGACAGCCGCCAACGGGCGGGCCGCGGGCGGTCGTCGGCGGCCGTGAGCGCCTTCAGCTCATCGGCGAAGGCGTCCTCGGCGTGCGGGCGCAGCGCCTCGGCGCCCGCGGCTGTGGTGGTTTCGGACACGGTCATGGATCCCCCTCCAGATCGGTCGGCCCGATGTGGTTCCCACGGTGCACCATGGCACTGACAATCGACGTTTTCGCAGGTCGGGACCTGTTGTCAGTGGCGCGGCCTACCGTCGTATCCATGCTGCTGACTGACGGGGGAGAACCCTTGCGCACCGCCGCTCCGGCGGCGCGCTGGACGGTGGAGCAGGTCCTGGCCCTGGCTCCTGACGACGCTTCACGCAAGGCGGGGAACAAGCTCGGTTCGGCCGGGCCGTGGTCGGACACCGGGCGGGACGGACCGGGCGCGGTGTGGGGGCTGTGCAGGGGCAGCGGAAGCAAGCCGTACCGGACGGTGGTCGACACCACCGGCCCGGCGTACAAGTGCAGTTGCCCCAGCCGGAAGTTCCCGTGCAAGCACGCGCTGGGCCTGCTGCTGCTCAGGGCGTCCGACGAGGCAGCCGTGCCCGTGGCCGATCCGCCCGGCTGGGCCGGCGAGTGGCTGGAGGGCCGGCGCCGTCGCGCCGACGAGGTGGCGTCGGCGGAGGAACAGGCGGAGGGGGGCGAAGTCCCTGCGGCAGGACCCGCCGATCCGGTTGCCGCCCTGCGGCGGGCCGAGCGCCGGGCGGAGCGGATCGGCGGCGGCGTGCAGGAGCTGGAGCAGCGCCTGACCGACCTGGTGCGCGGCGGCCTGGCCGCGGCCGAGCAGTCGGGATACGGGCTGTGGGACGAGACGGCGGCTCGCATGGTCGACGCCCAGGCGCCCGGCCTGGCGGGCCGGGTGCGGGAGTTGGGCGCGATCCCGGCATCCGGCCCCGGCTGGCCGGTACGGCTGCTGGAGGAGTGCGCGCTGCTGCATCTGCTGGACACGGCCTGGCAGGGCATCGACGGACTGCCGGGCCCGCTGGCGGCCACGGTCCGTACCCGGGTCGGGCTGACGGCCCCCGCCGCGGGCCCGCCGGTCCGTGACCACTGGCTGGTCCTCGCGCAGTACGACACCCCCGAGGGAAAGATCGTCGCCCGCCGCATCTGGCTGTACGGGCGGGAATCGGGCCGGACGGCGCTGCTGCTGTCCTTCGGGGCCGCCGGCCGCTCCCCCGGGCAGGCCCTGCCGGTGGGCGTCACGCTGGATGCCGAGCTCACGCCGTACCCGGGGTCCGGGCAGCTACGGGCCGAGCTGAGAACGCAGTTCGGTACGCCGGAGCAGACAGGGGCGCGCCCGCCGGGTGTCACGGTCACCGGGGCGGTCGCCGCGTACGGGCGGGCCCTGGCCGACGATCCCTGGCTGGATTCCTGGCCGGTGACGCTGCGCGATGTCATACCCGTACCGTCGGCGCAGGGCTGGCAACTGGCGGACGCGGAAGGCGATGCGGCCCTTCCCGTCGCCCAGGCCGCGCTGTCCCGGCCCGCGCTGTGGAAGCTCGTGGCGCTGTCCGGCGGCGGGCCGCTCACGGTCTTCGGCGCATGCGGCCACCGCGGTTTCGATCCACTCGCCGCCTGGCCGGCCGCGGGCGGGGGCGGGGGCGGAGGCACGGATTCGGCGCCTGCCCCTGCCCCGCACACCGCGCCGGTCGCCGCCGAGACCGTGCCGCTCATCTGACTCCTGGAGGAGGAGCGATGCCTCGTATGTCTCGTACCACCACGAACGACACGACCACGACCGACACGACCACAACCGCCACCACCATCGCTACCGCTGCCGACGGTCCCGCGCGGGTGCCCGGCGCACGTCCCTCGGCCGGGGGGGCGGGGGCGGGCCCCCCCCCCGCCGCGGCGGCCCGCCCCCCCCCCCCGCGACCCTCCACCCCCGGGGGGGAGGGCGACAACACGGCGGGGGTCGGCGCAGCGCCCGGCCCCACCGGACGGCTCGCGTCCACCCCGTGGGAGGAGCTCGTCACCTCGGCGCTGCTCGGCACGGACCGCCGCCCTCTCGCGGCAGCGTCCGGCACCGGCACCGGTCCAGAAATCATGCCTGGCGGTGCCTCGCAGCACGCGGGCCCGGGCGGTGCGGCGGCCGTGCTGCTGAATGCCGCCGCCCTGCACACCGTGCGCCGCCGGGCCGGTCTGCTGCCCGCTCCCGCCGCCCCCCGGCCCGAACCAGCCCCTGCCGACCCGCGGCCACCCCTGCCGGAGGCCGCCCGGAGCCGACTGGACCGGCTGCTCGCCGACCGGTCGGCGCCGGGCGGTTCGGGAGGCAGACGCGGCACGGCACCCGATCTGACGGAACTGATCCCGCAGTGGCTGGCCACCGCCCATCTGCACGGCTACCGGGCACCGGACGCGACGCTGCCGGCCCTGCTGGACGCGGCACGGGCGCGGACCGACCTTCGTCCGCAGGCCCTGGCGTTCGCCGGTCCGCGCGGGCTGTGGCTGGCCGGGCTGAACCCCGAGTGGAAGTTCGCGCTGCGGGGCTCGTCCGGCACATCGCTGCTGCCCGACGTGACCGATCCGGAGGATGTCCGCCGGCTGTGGGAAGAGGGTCTGTTCGCCGAACGGGTCGCCCTGCTCGCGGCGGTACGGACGCACGATGCCGGTGCCGCCCTCGCCCTGCTCGCCACCACCTGGTCCACCGAGCGTGCCGAGGACCGGCTGATGTTCGTCGACTCCCTGCGCACCGGGCTGTCCGGCGCCGACGAGGGCTTCCTGGAGCAGGCCCTCGCCGACCGGAGCCGCAATGTCCGCGCGACGGCCGCCGAGCTGCTGTCCGCCCTTCCCGAATCGGCGCTCGCCCGCCGGATGGCGGCCCGCGCCCTGTCCTGCGTGAGTCCCGGTCTCACCGGCACCGAGCCGTCCGTGGCCGTGGAGGCCCCGCACGAGTGCGATGCGGCGATGCAGCGCGACGGAGTGGTGGCGCTCCCACCGTCCGGGCGGGGCGAACGGTCCTGGTGGCTCGGCCAGTTAGTGGAGGCGTCACCGCTCACCGTCTGGCCGGCGCGGTTCGGTGGCCGCGATGCGCGGGAGATCGTCGCCCTGCCCGTGGCCGACGGCTGGACGGAGGAGCTCCACGCGTCCTGGTGCCGGGCCGCCGTCCGGCAGCGGGACCCGGAATGGGCGCGGGCGCTGCTCGGCGCCCCCTCGACGCCCCCGTCGAACGGCCCCGGCACGGCGTCGCTCGCCGAGCGTTCGAAGCTGCTGATCGTGCTGCCCGCCGCCGAACGGGCCGGATGGGTAGCCGAGTTCATCGCCGCTCATGGTCTGTCGGAGGCGTTCCAGCTGCTGGGGGTCTGTCCGACCCCCTGGGCGGAGCCGCTCGGCCGCTCCGTCGTCGACGCACTCGACATCGCCCGGGACGCCGGAAGTTACCCCTGGAGCTTCAGCGGAGTGATGGGCCTCGCCGAACGCTGTCTGGATCCGGCCGAGGCCGACCGCCTGGAGGTCCTCACCACGACCCCGGACGAACCGGCGGACGCCTCCCCCGGAGCGAACGGCTACTGGTCGGAGGCGTTCCAGCGCCTGGTCTCCACCCTCCGGCTCCGCGCGGCGATGGACGCGGAACTGACGCCGGACCGGTGAGATCGGGCAGGGCTCGGTCAGCCCTGCCCGGCCTGCGGCCGCCGCACCCGGCCTTCCGCCGGTACGACGATGGTCCCCGCCCGGCCCCGCAACGGATCACGGCTCAAGCCCCACCCGGCCCAGGCCGGTCCAGCCCTGAGCCGCGCGGCTCAGGCCTGTGCCGCGCGGCTCAGGCCTGTGCCGGCTGGCGGACGTTCGCGTTGACCCAGGCGACGATCTCGACCGTCGTCGCACCAGGGGTGAAGATCTCCGCGACGCCCTGCTCCTTCAGCGGTGCGATGTCCGCCTCCGGAATGATGCCGCCGCCGAAGACCTTGATGTCCTCCGCCTCGCGCTCCTTGAGCAGGGCGATCACCTTGGCGAAGAGCGTGTTGTGGGCGCCGGAGAGGATCGAGAGGCCGATCGCGTCGGCGTCCTCCTGGATCGCGGTGTCCACGATCTGCTCGGGCGTCTGGTGGAGGCCGGTGTAGATGACCTCCATACCGGCGTCGCGCAGCGCCCGCGCGATCACCTTGGCCCCGCGGTCATGGCCGTCGAGGCCCGGCTTGGCCACCACCACACGGATCGGACCGGTCACACCCATCACTGCCTCCACACGCGTCTTCCGGCCCTGAGGAGCCGGGGATGTGAACGAACGTTATCCACAGCATCCCGCAAGCCGCTGTTTCGCGGTGGGCGGGGAGGGGGAAATCACACATGGGACATGTTCACCGGGCACCGTTTCCCGCAGCACGCGGCATCCCTGCCGTGCGGGACCGGCCGCCAGGGGAGCCGCACGAGGTCGTCGTATCACCGCGCCGTCAGCCGCACGGCACGGTGGTACGACTCACCGACCGCCCACCGACCGGTCACCGAAGGTGACACGGAAGGCACGGCGGGCGGCGGTCCCGGACGGTGAGCTGCCGCCCGGCCTCCGACACGGCGCCCCATGAGGGCATACGGGGCAGGAGCCGCCTCTCCCCGGGTGCCGGAGCAGGAGGTCGACCATGAAGGCCCAGGCCCTGCCCTTTCTTCCGCTACTGCTGCGCCGGCCCTGTCTGCGCGCCACCTGGCTGTCGTCCGCGCTGCTGAGAGCGAGCGCGCTGGAGCTGGTCGTGCTCGCCGGGCACGCACTGCTCTATCCGACCGGCATCACCGGCGAGCGGCACACCCCGCCCCGCCCGGCGGCCGGTCCGGCCCCCGCGCCGTCCGGGACTGCCGCCCTGCCCACCGCGCACCCCGACCGGCCGCCCGTCGTCCTCCTGCACGGCTTCATCGACAACCGCTCGGTCTTCGTCCTGCTGCGCCGCTCCCTCGCCCGGCACGGCTGGCGCCATCTGGAGTCGCTCAACTACTCCCCGCTGACCTGCGACATCCGCACGGCCGCCGAGCTGCTCGGCCGGCACATCGAGGAGATCTGCGCCCGCACCGGACACCGCCGGGTCGACATCGTCGGGCACAGCCTCGGCGGGCTGATAGCGCGCTACTACGTACAGCGACTGGGCGGTGACCACCGGGTCCGCACCCTGGTCACTCTCGGCACTCCGCACTCCGGCACCGCCGTCGCCCCACTGGCCAGCGCCCACCCGATCGTGCGGCAGATGCGCAGCGGTTCGGCCCCGATCGAGGAGCTGCGGCTTCCGGCGCCCGGCTGCCGCACCCGGTTCGTCAGCTTCTGGAGCGAGCTGGACCAGGTGATCGTCCCCGCCGAAGCGGCCTGCATCGACCACCCGGACCTCGACGTGACGAACGTCCGGGTCAGCGGGATCGGCCATCTCGCACTGCCCGTGCACCCGGCCGTGGCTGCCGGGATCCGGCAGGCGCTCGACGCGGACGAGTCGGCCCGCGAGACCACCGGTGCCGTATCCGTGGCCTGAGGGCTGTCCCGTCATCCCTGGTGGATCAGCGCGCGGCGTCAGATGCGCCGGAGAGAGCGCCGCGCAGAGCCGCCACCCGGCAGCGGCGAACGGGGCGGCAGACGGGTCGGCAGTAACCCTCGGTGGCCGCCGGTGGCCGTCCGGCACCACTCGACGGCAGCCCATCGACGCCGCGTCAACAGCTCACCCCGCCCACTAATAGAACGGGTTTCGAACATAGAGCCAAGGCTGTGTGAGCGGCCCGTCGAAAGACGGCCGATTGCCCGTTTCCTGAGCGCTGACGAGCCGTGGAAGATTGTCGGCGTCGCATACCGCCGGGTACAGTCGCGGCCACTGCTTTCCCCCCGGAGTCCCCCACCGGACCCGCCGGGTGCAGGTCCTGCTGCCGAGGCGAGAGAGAAGTTGGTGAACGACCAGCACCCCCACGCCGGGTACGTCGGATACGACAGTCACCCCACGGGCAGTTTCGACAGCGACCCGCTCTTCGGCTCCCTCCCCGGCAGCTACAACGGCTCGTACGACACCACGTCCGGCTACGCCGTTCCGTACGACGGCGGGCAGGCCGGGTACAGCGGCCAGTACGACTCCGTCCAGTGGGACACGGGCACACACCCGACCGCCGAGTACGGCCACCCCGCCGACTACACGGCCTACACCCCCCACCCTCAGCAGCATCCCCAGTACGACGCGGCCCCGCAGTACGACGCGGCCCCGCAGCAGTACGACACCGGCGCGACCTGGCTACCGGCCGACGGCTATACCGCGAACATCCCGGCGCAGGGCGGCGCGCCGGACTCCTCCGGCCAGTGGGACACCTCCGGCTGGTACGCGAACGGCCAGTGGGCAAGCACCGACACGGCGGCATACGACACCGGCGCGTACGACGCCACCGCTTGGAACACCGGCGCCACGCCCGAGTACGCACAGCAAAATTCGCAAAGCGCGACCGGCTCGTACGAACCCGAACAGACGGCGCAGCATCCGTACGACACGTACGAGTCCCACGAAGGCGGCGCACAGGACCGGGGGCACGACCCCGTCCATGAGCCGGCTGCCACGGCTGCCGCCGATCCGGCCTCCTTCGATCCGTACGAGCCCTACCGGACCGCCGAGTTCAGCCTCCCGGATCCCGACGCCGACGGCCCCGACAGCCCCGACAGCGGAGCGGACCGCTCCCCCGCAGGCCGTCCGGTCTCCCGCAGTGGCGGCAGCCGCAGCCGCAGGCGTTCGCCCGCCAAGCGTTCGGCGCTCCTCACCGTCGCCGTTCCGTCCGCCTGTGTGATGAGCGTGGCCGGTATCGCCGCCGCCTCCGTGGGCGGAATGGGCGGTGGCGAGGAGAAGAAGGACGACACCACGTCGATGGCGGCCGTCGACCCCGGCTCGGTCAAGCCGGTCGCGGCCAACAACAAGCTGGACACCCAGCTCGCCAACCTCAGCGCCGACGCGGAGAACTTCGCCGATCGCGCCAGCCGCACCCAGGAGCGCATCGACCTGAAGGAGCGGCAGGCAGCCGAGAAGAAGAAGCGTGCGGAGGAGGCAGCCCGCAAGGAGGCCCTGCGCCCCAAGTACGTGATGCCGGTCAAGGACCACGGCCTCAGCGCGTACTTCGGCCAGGCGGGCGTCAACTGGATGTCCGTGCACACGGGCATCGACTTCCCCGTCCAGTACGGCACACCGGTGATGGCCGCGACCGACGGCACCGTTCGTACGCAGTACAACACCGCCTACGGCAACATGGCCATCGTCACGATGGCCGACGGCACCGAGACCTGGTACTGCCACCTCAGCAGCACCAGGATCCGCTCGGGCCAGGTCAAGGCCGGTGACGTCATCGCGTACTCCGGGAGTTCCGGCAACTCGACCGGCCCGCACATGCACTTCGAGGTGCGGCCCGGCGGCGGCGCGGCCGTCGACCCGCTGCCCTGGCTCCGCAGCCACGGCATCGACCCGACCTGAGCCGCCCGGCCTTGAGCCGGCGGACGGCCGCTGCCGTCCGCCGGGAGGGGCACTACAGCTTCTGGACCGGTGCGTAGCGCAGCAGCAGCTTCTTCGGCCGCTCGTCCCCGAAGTCGACCGTGGCCTTCGCCTGGTCGCCGATGCCCTCGACCGCCGTCACCGTGCCCAGACCGAACTGGTCGTGGGTGACCCGGTCGCCGGCCACCAGCGTGATCGTCGGCCTGTCCGAGGTGCGCCGGGTCGCGAAGCCCGAGGGGCCGGAGCGCGAACGGGACGCGGACAGCGAGGAGGTGATGCCCGACGTCGGTCCCGCGGGGGCCGCCATGGGGCCCTTCCGCTTCCAGTCCAGGTGCTGCTCCGGGATCTCCTCCAGGAACCGCGACGGTGGGTTGTACGAGGGCTGGCCCCATGCGCTGCGCATCGCGGCCCGGGTCAGATAGAGACGCTCGCGGGCTCGGGTGATGCCGACGTAGGCGAGCCGGCGCTCCTCCTCCAGCTCCTTCACCTGTCCCAGCGCCCGCATGTGCGGGAAGACGCCGTCCTCCATGCCGGTCAGGAAGACCACCGGGAATTCGAGGCCCTTGGCCGTGTGCAGCGTCATCAGCGTGACGACGCCGGAGCCGTCCTCGTCCTCGTCGGGGATCTGGTCGGCGTCGGCGACGAGCGCGACCTTCTCCAGGAACTCGGCGAGCGTGCCCGCGCCCTCCTCCTCCGCCCGCTCCTGCTCGAACTCGAGGGCGACGGACGCGAGCTCCTGGAGGTTCTCGATGCGGGTCTCGTCCTGCGGATCGGTGGACGCCTGGAGTTCGGCGAGATAGCCGGTCCGCTCCATGACGGCCTCCAGCACGACCGCCGGTCCGGCACCGGACTCCACGATCGTGCGGAGCTCCTCCATCAGCGTGTTGAACCGCTTCACCGCGTTCGACGAGCGGGCGGCCATGCCGTACGCCTCGTCGACCCGGCGCAGCGCCTGCGGGAAGGAGATCTTCTCGCGCATCGACAGGGCGTCGATCATGGCCTCGGCCCGGTCGCCGATGCCACGCTTGGGCACGTTGAGGATGCGGCGCAGCGGGACGGTGTCCTCCGGGTTGGACAGGACCCGGAGGTAGGCCAGCACGTCCCTGACCTCCTTGCGCTCGTAGAAGCGCACCCCGCCGACGACCTTGTAGGGCAGGCCGACCCGGATGAAGATCTCCTCGAAGACACGGGACTGCGCGTTCGTCCGGTAGAAGATCGCGACGTCGCCGGCCTTGGCGTCGCCCGCGTCGGTCAGCCGGTCGATCTCGTCGGCGACGAACTGCGCCTCGTCGTGCTCGGTGTCCGCGACGTAGCCGGTGATCCGGGCGCCGGAGCCGGCGTTGGTCCAGAGGTTCTTCGGGCGGCGGCTCTCGTTGCGCTCGATGACGGCGTTGGCGGCGGACAGGATCGTCTGGGTGGAGCGGTAGTTCTGCTCCAGCAGGATCGTGGTCGCGTCCGGGTAGTCCTCCTCGAACTGGAGGATGTTGCGGATCGTGGCGCCGCGGAAGGCGTAGATCGACTGGTCCGCGTCACCGACGACGCACAGCTCGCCCGGGGCGTCGCCCTCGCCCGCCGGGCCCACGAGCTCGCGCACGAGGGTGTACTGCGCGTGGTTGGTGTCCTGGTACTCGTCGACCATGACGTGCCGGAAGCGGCGGCGGTAGTGCTCGGCGACATCGGGGAACGCCTGGAGCAGGTGCACCGTCGTCATGATGATGTCGTCGAAGTCCAGGGCGTTGGCCTCGCGCAGCCGTGACTGGTACAGCGCGTAGGCCTGGGCGAGCGTCTTCTCGAAGCCGTCCGCGGCCTGGCCGGCGAAGGTCTCCTCGTCGATCAGCTCGTTCTTGAGGTTCGACACCTTCGCCGTGAACGACTTCGGCGGGAAGCGCTTCGGGTCGAGGTCGAGATCGCGGCAGACCAGGGCCATCAGCCGCTTGGAGTCCGCGGCGTCGTAGATCGAGAACGACGAGGTGAAGCCGAGCTTCTTCGACTCGCGGCGCAGGATCCGTACGCACGCGCTGTGGAAGGTCATGACCCACATGGCGTTGGCCCGGGGCCCGACGAGCTGTTCGACGCGCTCCTTCATCTCGCCGGCGGCCTTGTTGGTGAAGGTGATCGCCAGGATCTGGCCGGGGTGCACCCCCCGCTCGGCCAGCAGATGGGCGATGCGGTGGGTCAGCACCCGGGTCTTGCCCGAACCCGCCCCGGCGACGATGAGCAGGGGGGAGCCCGCGTGCACGACGGCGGCGCGCTGCTCGGTGTTCAGCCCGTCGAGCAGCGCGGCGGCGTCGACGACAGGGCGGTGGGCCCCGTCGCGGTAGTACGCGTCACGGGGCGGCGGGGGTCCGTCGAACACACCCGAGAAGAGGTCCTCCGGCACCGCTTCGGGTGCGGAGTCCTCGGGGGGCGGCGGGGGCCCGTCCTCCGTGTGCTGGAGGCCGGCCAGGAAACTGTCGTCAAAGAGGCTGCTCATCGCTGTCCGAGTCTAGGCGGCCGCACTGACACCCCGGGGCCGCATGAGAGAACGCGCACCGCCCGGGGACACGCACAGCGAGGGCCGGCCCACGCTGCGTAGGAAAAGCCCGTGGCGCCCCCGGCCTGAGCACACGGGTTCCACAAGGTCACGAAAATGTATCGGGCATATCGAACATCAACCTTCACAGCGGCACCATGAGTTGGCTAGCGTGCTCGTTCGGGTGGCCCGTACCCCCAGAGGCGAACCACGCCGAGCGGACGCCCACGCCGAATCCGGGCTGCCCGTACGGGAGTCCGGAACCGGGGACCCACACGCATCACCGGGGTGAATCGGTCCGAATCCCCCATAAGGACCGTAGGGCAGCCTTCCGTTCCGCCCGAACCCGACAGCTAACCCGGTAGGCGGTCCACGGAAGGAGATGCCGGCCTTGGCGTCGCATCGCAAACCGCGCCCCCGGGTGCGCAGCACCACACCGGCCGTCGGGTTCACGACGGCGGCACTCGCCTCGGTGACCCTGCTGTCCACGCAGAGCGCGCTGGCGGCCCCGGCACCGAAGCCCAGCATCGAGGACGTCCAGAAGAAGGTCGACGCCCTCTACCGGCAGGCGGGTACCGCCACCCAGCACTACGACCAGGCGAAGGAAGCCACCGCCAAGCAGCGGACCAAGGTGGACACACTGCTGGACGACATCGCCGAGCGGGCCGACAAGCTGAACGAGGCCCGCCGGACGCTCGGCAACTACGCCGCCGCGCAGTACCGCGACGGCGCGCTCGCGCCGACCGCCACCTTCTTCCTGGCCAACGACCCGCAGTCGTTCTTCGACCAGACGCACCTCATGGACCGGATGGCCAAGAACCAGCAGCAGGCCGTCTCGGACTTCCGTACGAAGCAGGCCGAGGCGTCCAAGAAGCGTGCCGAGGCGGTGACGAGCCTGGAAACGCTCACCGAGTCGCAGACCGCGCTGCGCACCAGCAAGCAGAACGTGCAGAACAAGCTGACCGAGGCCCGCACGCTGCTGTCGAAGCTGACCGCCGAGGAGAAGGCGCGCCTGGCGGAGCTGGAGCGGAAGAAGAAGGCGGAGGCCAAACGCAAGGCGGCGGAGCTGGCGAAGAAGCAGGCCGCCGCGAAGGCTGAGGCCGAGCGCAAGGCCAAGGAGGCCGACGGCGGCGGCACGGGCACCGGGACGGGGTCGGGTTCCGGTTCCGGTTCCGGTTCGGACAGCAGCGCCACGACGAAGGCCGAGAAGGTACTCGCGTTCGCCAGGGCCCAGATGGGCAAGCCGTACGTCTGGGGGGCGACAGGCCCGGCCTCGTACGACTGCTCGGGGCTCACCCAGGCGGCCTGGAAGGCTGCGGGCGTCAGCATTCCGCGGACCACCTGGGACCAGGTGAACGTCGGCACCCGGATCGCGACGGCGGATCTGCAGCCCGGGGACCTGGTCTTCTTCTACGACGACATCAGCCACGTCGGCATCTACAAGGGCGACGGCATGATGATCCACGCGCCCAAGCCGGGGGCGAACGTGCGCGAGGAGTCGATCTACTACATGCCGATCTACGGCAGCGTTCGGCCGGGCTAGGGTCCCCCGGGAGACCGGGGACGGGACCCGTGTCGCGGATTGAAAGGCCCAAGACACGGGCCCCGTAAGCCCGTTAGCGTATTCCCATGCCACTCATGGGGGAGTTACGGCGCCGGGTACGCCGCCGCGTGCGGCACGCCGTGCCGCGGACGCAGGCGCGTGTGCTGGGGCTGCGCCGGCGGCGTGACCGGGGGCAGGGCGCGCTGGAGTACCTGGGTCTGGTGCTGGTGGTCGTGGCGGTCATCGGTGCGCTGGTCGCGACCGGGATCGGTGCGGATCTGTCCGAGAAGATCGGGGTCCAGGTCTGCCGCATCACCGGCGGCGGGAACTGCGGCGGCGACGGCAACGCCGAGTCGAAGGGCGGCGATTCCGGGCAGCCCGGCAAGGGCGACCCGGCATCCGACAAGAATCCGGACGGTTCGCCGAAGTCTCCGGCGCAGATCGAGTACGACAAGGCGCAGAAGGCCCTCGACGACGCGAAGAAGGACGAGAAGTCCAACGGGGACAAGGCGATCGAGGCCGCGAAGGAACTCGCGAAGATCCTCGCCGACGAGCTGGGCATCACCGACGCACTGGACTGCGTCCTCAAGGGCGACATGGGGGCCTGTACCGAGACGCTGATCAACGTGCTGCTGAGTCTGATCGGCGGCGCGGTGGGGAAGCTGGGGGCGAAGTACGGGGCGCCCTGGAAGTGGAAGAAGGCCTACAAGCTCATCAAGAGCTTGAAGAAGCACGGCGGTGACCTCTATGACGGCCTGAAGGGCCTGGTCAAGAGCCGGAAGAAGGTCAAGGACGCCGAGAAGGCCCTCGAGAACGCCGGCAAGAAGCTCGACGGCGAGAAGAAGAGCCCGCCCAAGAAGGACGACAAACCCGAGGAGAAGAAGCCGGACTGCCCGGTCAGTCACAGCTTCCCTCCGGGCACGCCCGTCCTGCTCGCCGACGGCACCCGCCGCGCCATCGAGGACGTGCGGGTGGGCGATCTGGTGCTGGCCACCGACCCCGCGGACGGCCGGAGCGCCGCACGCACGGTGACGGACACCATCAGCACCGAGGACGACAAGCACTTCACCCGGGTCACGGTGGCGGAGCACGGCCGCACGGCGACCCTGACCGCCACGGACACCCACCCGTTCTGGCTGGTGAACAAGGGGCGCTGGACCGACGCGGGCCGGATCGCCACGGGCGACGCGCTGCGGCTGCCCGACGGCGGCGCGCTCACCGTCACCTCGGTCAGCCGGCACACGCAGCGTCAGCGCACCCACGACCTGACGGTCGACACCACGCACTCCTACTACGTGGCGGTCGGCCGGGGGAACGTCCTGGTCCACAACAACGACTGCGGGCCGAAGAAGCGGACCCCCGCCGAACTGAAGAAGCTCGCCGAGCAGAACGCCCAGTCGGCACGGGACTACCAGGACGTCTTCCTGGACGAGGTACGGCGCGAGGCGAAGGCCAAGGGCAAGAGCCCGGAGGAGATCGAGAAGGCGGTCGAGTGGGCGGAGAAGACGAACACCACCTCCGTCGTCCGGGCCCGCTTCCCGGTGCCCGGCAAGCCGGGACAGTGGGTGGAGCGCAATGTGGTCTCCAGCAGTGGTCAGGGACTGTCCCCGGCGCAGCTGAGCGCCATTGCGAAACAGGGTGACGTCCCGGTCCGCGTCAACGTCCAGGGCGCCACGCACGCCGAGCAGAACGCCCTGCTGGAGATCGACAAGCTGGGCGGCAGACCCATCGCGGGCGGGGCCTCGCGCGAGGTCTGCCCGGATGTCTGCGGGCCGCTCATCAAGGGCTCCGAGGGCGTCGTCAGCGGCAATGTGACCGGGCGGGGCGGACGGAAGTACAAGACGTTCTGGTGGCCGTGACCGGACCGGTGCCGGGTACCGTGCGCAAGGGCGCCCGGAACCGGAGGGGCACCCCGCCGCACAGGACCAGCACCAGCACCAGCAGGAGCGAACGACCGTGAAGATCTTGGAAAGCGTCCGGGGCCTGGCCTTCCTGGGGACCTTCGGCCAGGCCAGGCTGTTCTCGGCGGCCTGCGCCGAGCGCACCGCGGGGGTGCTCCTGCGGTACCTCGCCGACGAGGGGCGGCCGGCGGACCAGGACACCTGTGTGGCCGCCCTGGAGCTGCTCTGGGACACCTCGCCGCCGGACGAGCAGGTGGCCGCCGCGATGCACCGCCGGCTGAGCGTGCTGCCCGAGCTCGATCCGGAACTCCGGCCGGACGGTGTCCGGGCGGCCGCGGTGCTCGGGCTCAGGGCCCTGTTCGGCGGCGTCGCGATGCTGATCGACCAGGGCCCGGACGGCGCGGTCGGGCCGTCCGAGTCGGCGCGGGAGCTGGCCCGCGTGCTGGACGCGCGGGACGGTGCGACGGCCGCGGAGGAGGACGTGGTCCAGGACCGGGACGTCGAGTGGATCATGTCGTGGAGCCCGCAGGAGCAGACCCGGCACGTCCACGGCTTGCGCGCGGCGGCGGCGGAGACGGGGCGTGAGCGGCTCGCGGCGGCGGAGTCCCGCTTCGGCCTCGGCGGCGGGGCGCCGCACGGGGCCGGTCCGGGCCAGGTACGGGTCACCGCCACCGTCGACCGCGGCGATGCGGCGGCGGCCGAGCAGCGCGCCCGGTACGGGGTGGTGGGCCGGATCACGGCCGGCTCCGACGCGGGGCACTACCTCCGCGTCGACCGGCTGGCCGATCTGGCCGAGACGCCCGAGGAGCGGGCCGAGGCTGCCGGGGTGGACATCCTCGTGGCGGCCGACCCGGCGATGACCCGGGACTGTGTCGGCGAGTGGGTCGAGGACTGGGCCGGTGTGGAGGAGGCGCTGCGGCGGGAGGGCCGGCAGGTCGACTGGGACGCCGCGCCGTGACGGCCGGTGGCCGGTGACGCGTCACCGGCCACCGGTGCCCGCTCAGGTCCAGAGCGTGGCGATGAAGATGTTCACGACCGTCAGACCGCCCACCGCCGCGAAGAGGCCCTTGTCGACCTTCTCCTCGTCGCGCTTGACGTAGACGAGCCCGAGGATGACGACCAGGATCAGCAGCTTGATGCCGATCTTGACGTTGTTCACGGGGTGGTCGTCGGCCTGGTCGAGCCCGACCAGCGCGATGCCGGTGACCAGCATGGTGAGTGCGCCGTGCAGCATCCCCGGCACGAAGCGTGCCGTCCCCGCCCCCATCGCCTTCATCTGGGTGAGGAAACCGCCCAGCAGGGCGGCGATTCCGATGATGTGCAGGGCGACGAAGACATCGATGAGTACACGCATGGTTCCGCACCTTAGTCCGGGCCATATCAGCCTCCCGCAGCCAGGTGAGACTTACTGACTACTTGACTGCCGAATGCACCAATTGCCTGACTCTGGTGCAATTTTTCCTGTCATCCAGAAACAACTCAGCGCCAAATTCGGGCAATAAGCGTCATGACGACTCTTCCCCGTGTCCCGGGTTTAGCGTCCCTACCCAGGTGACCGGCTTCACCGCCGCTCCGCACCCGGACGGCGTCCTCCGGTCACCCCGCCGTGAGATCCGGCGGCGGGCCACTCCCCCTGTTGGTGACCCGCCGCAGGACCCGGGCGGGCCCGCCGGTAGGCCCCGACGGGCAGTCGACAGGAAGGACCCCCGCCCTCGTGGCCGCGCACCGGAAACCCAAGCAGCGCCTGTACACCGGCTCTGCTGCCCGCACCGCAGCGACACTCGCCCTCGCCGGGGCCGCGACCGCTGCCGCGCTGCCGGGATCCGCGCACGCCGACCCGACGCCCACCGCCGCCCAGGTCAAGGCCGAGGTGGGCCGGCTCTACCGGGAGGCGGAGGTCGCCACCGAGCAGTACAACGGTGCGAAGGAGAAGGCATCCACCACCGCCGAGTCCATCGACGCCCTGCGCGACGAGGCCGCCCGCAGGACCGAGCGGCTCAACGCCTCGCGCGATGAGCTGGGTGCGTACGCCGCCGCGCAGTACCGCTCGGGCGGCCTCGACCCGTCCGTGCAGCTGGCGCTCTCCTCGGACCCGGACCAGTACCTCCAGCGCGCCTCGTACGTGGAGCGCGCCGCCGACGGCCGGGCCGCCGAGATCCGTACCGTGCGGCGCCAGGTCGCCGAAGTGGCCCAGCTGCGCTCCGAGGCCGCGGGCCGGCTGACCGAGCTCACCGCCCGCCAGGCCGACCTGAAGAAGCACAAGGCGACGGTCCGGGCCAAGCTGTCCGAGGCCCGTAAGCTGCTCGCCCGCCTCTCCCCCGCCCAGCGCGCCGCGTACGACGCCTCGGACGGCGGCCGCGGCTCCGGCCACGCCGACCGCAGCGCCCCGCGCGGCTCCGGCCGCGCACCGAACGCCCGCGCCGCCGAAGCCGTCGCGTTCGCGTACGGAGCCCTCGGCAAGCCGTACGTCTGGGGCGCCACCGGCCCCTCCTCGTTCGACTGCTCCGGCCTCACCCAGGCCGCCTGGCGCTCCGCGGGTGTCTCGCTCCCCCGCACCACGTACACCCAGATCAACGCCGGCCGGCGGATCGGGAGGTCCGAACTCGCGCCGGGGGACCTGGTGTTCTTCTACTCGGGCGTCAGCCATGTCGGCCTCTACATCGGCAACGGCCGGATGATCCACGCCCCGCGCCCCGGGGCCCCGGTCCGTATCGCGCCGATCGACGAAATGCCCTTCGCCGGAGCGACCCGGGTGGCATAGGCTCCCGTCCTTCCTGCCCACCGGACCGAAGGACACCCGCACATGCCCATGGACGTCGACGTCCAGACCCATGCCCGCACGCTCACCCTCCGCTCCCCGGACCACGTCCGGGTCGGCCGGTTCGCCATCCGCTACAACCCGGACTGGTCGCTGAAGTACGCCAATTACGCCATCCCCGACCAGGGCGCGGATCCGACGCCCGGCGAACTCGCCGACCTGATCGCCGCCTTCCGCGAGCTGGACCGGATGCCGCGTCTGGAGTATCTGCCCGGCTGGGCGCCCGCGGTCGAACCCGCTCTGCTGGCCGCCGGGTTCACCGTCGAGAACCGGGCTCCGCTGCTGGCCTGTGCCCCGGGCGGTCTGCTGCCGCCGAAGCCGGTCGACGGCCTGGTGATGGCCGAACCCGCCACGGACGCGGAGTTCGACGCCGCGGCCCTCGTCCAGCACCTGGGCTACGGCGGCACGGGCGAACCGGAAGCCGGTACGGCCCAGTGGCTGCGCACCGCCGCGTCGGACGGCGGGGTCGCCGCCCTCGCCACCGTCGACGGCGTTCCGGCGGGCGCGGGCGGGTGTTCGGTGCCGGTCGACGGGCTCAGCGAGCTGGCCGGGCTCGCGGTCGCCGCGGACTTCCGCCGCCGCGGCATCGGGGCCGCCTTGTCCGTACACCTGACGGAGACGGCGTTCGCCCGGGGCTGCCGGGCCGTGTGGCTGGAGCCGGGCGACGCGGACGTGGAGCGGATCTACGCGGGCATCGGCTTCCGCAGGGTCGGCGAGAAGCTGAACATCTCGCTCGACCCCGACCGCGAAGACGTCTGACTCAGACCAGCCGCCGGGCCGTCGCCCACCGGGTCAGCTCGTGCCGGTTGGAGAGCTGGAGCTTGCGCAGCACCGCCGAGACGTGCGACTCGACCGTCTTCACCGAGATGAACAGCTGCTTGGCGATCTCCTTGTACGCGTAGCCGCGGGCGATCAGCCGCAGTACCTCGCGCTCGCGCTGGGTCAGCCGGTCGAGGTCCTCGTCGACCGGGGGCGCGTCCGTCGAGGCGAAGGCGTCGAGGACGAAGCCGGCCAGCCGGGGCGAGAACACGGCGTCGCCGTCCTGGACCCGGAACACCGAGTCGACCAGGTCGGTGCCGGTGATGGTCTTGGTGACGTAGCCCCGGGCGCCGCCGCGGATGACTCCGATGACGTCCTCGGCGGCGTCCGACACGGACAGCGCCAGGAAGCGCACCGGGTTCTCCACCGCGCCCATGAAGGGAGCGCAGCGGCGCAGCACCTCGACGCCGCCGCCGCCCGGGAGGTGGACGTCGAGGAGGACGACCTCGGGCCGGGTCGCCGTGATGACGGTGACCGCCTGGTCGACGTCGGCGGCCTCGCCGACGACCTCGACGCCGGTCTCCTCGGTGCGGCCGATCTCGGCCTGTACTCCGGTGCGGAACATCCGGTGGTCGTCGACGAGCACGACTCGTACCCGGCGCTCCGGGCCTTCGTGGCCCCCGGTCGCCTCAGTGGTCCCGTTCATCGCTCGTCCTCTCCATTTCCAGCTCGACTTCCGTGCCCCCGCCGGGCACCGAACGCAGCCGGGCGGTACCGCCGTTGCGCTGCATCCGGCCGATGATTGATTCTCGTACGCCCATTCTGTCCCCCGGCACGGAGTCCAGATCGAATCCCGGCCCCCGGTCGCGCACCGAGACGAAGACCGTGCGGCCCTCGACCTCCGCGTAGACCTGTACGGCGCCGCCCTCGCCACCGTACTTGGCGGCGTTGACCATCGCCTCGCGTGCGGCCTGCATCTGTGCGGTCAGCTTCTCGTCGAGGGGGCAGTCGCCGACGACGACGACCTCCAGCGGGACGCCGTGCTTGTCCTCGACCTCGGCGGCGGCGCGTTTGACGGCCTCGGCCAGGGTCTCCGGTTCGTCGTCCTCGTCCTTGCCGGTGCCCTCGGGGTTGTAGAGCCAGTTGCGCAGCTCCCGTTCCTGGGCGCGGGCCAGCCTGCGCACCTCGCCGGGCTCCTCCGCGTTGCGCTGGATCAGGGTGAGGGTGTGCAGCACGGAGTCGTGGACGTGAGCGGCGACCTCGGCCCGCTCCTGGGCCCTGATGCGCATCAGGCGTTCCTCGGAGAGGTCCTGGGTCATCCGTACGAGATAGGGCCCGGCCAGCAGGGCGATGCCGGTGAGCACCGCGATGGCCGCGGTGATGACGTTGCCGAGCTGGGCGGCGGAGCCGCGTACCACCATGAAGCCGGCCAGGCCCAGGCCGACCAGGGCGACGCCGGCGAGCGCCCGGGCCAGGTGCAGCACCCGGCGGCGGCTGCCGACCTCCATCCAGCGGGCCCGGCGGGCGTTGTCGGCCTGCCGCCACACCAGGACGGAACCGGCGCCGATGAGCAGCGTGGGCCAGATGTAGCGGTCGGCCTTGCTGCCCATGTCGACGTTGCCGACGAAGATCACGGCGCCGACGAGCAGCGCGACGAGGGCGAAGACCTGGCCGCGGTCGGGCTTGCGGAGCCGGCGTCTGCCGTCGGGCGCGGTCTCGAAGACGGACCTGGGGCTGTCCACGCCGCCGACGCCGAGCGGGACGACGATCCAGAACACGGCGTACAGGAGCGCGCCGAGACCGTCCGCGAAGAACAGCCCGAGGAAGACGAACCGCACCCAGGCGACCGGCAGCCCGAGGTGTCCGGCGAGGCCGCGTGCGACGCCGCCGAGCAGCCGCCCGTCGGCGCTGCGGTACAGCTTGCGCTGCGGCGGCTCCTCCGGGTCGGGGGTGAGGGAGCTGGCGGCTCGGGTGGTGGCGGCTGGCATGAACCGATCGTCACACGCGCGGGCGAGTGGTGGCATCAGGGTCGGCCCCCACTTCGACCCTGAGAGCCGGGACGCGGACGGAACCGGGGGGCCGGGGGGCCGGGGCGGGGATGCGGCCCCCTCAGGGTCCGGCGGGCCAATATCAGGGATCGGCCAGGGTCGGGCCGGGTGCCGGACGGGCCGGGCGCCCGTCACCATGGAGCCATGACCGTTCCCCAGGATGCGCCGCCCGGCGCCGCACCGCCCGCAGGGCCCGGCCCCCGGCTGCGGCGGAGCCCGCGGCAGAAGATGGTGGCCGGGGTATGCGGCGGACTCGGCCGGTACTGCGACGTCGACCCGGTGATCTTCCGGATCGTGCTCGGTGTGCTCTCCGTGACCGGCGGTCTCGGGCTGATCTTCTACGGCTTCGCGTGGCTGCTGGTTCCGCTGGAGGACGAGGAGGAGAACGAGGCGCGCCGGCTGCTGTCGGGCCGGGTCGAGGGGGCGTCGCTGATCGCGGTGCTGCTGGCGCTGGTCGGCTGCGGTGTGTTCCTGTCCATGCTGAGCAACGGCGGCACGCTGGCGTTCTCCGCGATGCTGTCCGTCGCCGTGATCGGTTTCTCGGTCTGGACGCAGCACCGCAGGACGGCCGATCCGCAGGGCCCGCTCAATCCGGCGGCCGCGCAGGCCGTGTCGGACGCGCCGCCCGAGGTCAAGGCGCCGCCGCGGCCGAACAGCCCGTCCTGGTGGCGGGACCCGATCATCAAGGACGGCACATCGGGGCCGGTGGGCCCCGGCTATCTGTGGGGGCCGGCCGACACGACGATGGACAGCCGGGCGGCCGGGCCGCGCGGGGCGACGGCGAATGCCCCGTTCCGGGCGCCCCGCCCGCCTCGGGAGAAGGCGCGCCAGGGGCCGACCTCCATCGCCGGTGGTGTCTTCCTGCTCGCACTGGTGGCGGGCGGTCTTGGCACGGGGCTGGGCTGGGACTCCCAACCGCTCGGCACGAGTCTGCAGATCGGTCTGGCCGCCGCACTCGCGGTGTTCGCTGCCGGGCTGCTGGTCAGCGCCTTCCTCGGCCGGACCGGTTTCGGCACGATCCTGCTCGCGGTGATCACGGCGGGTCTGCTGGCGGGCGCGTCCGCGCTCCCCAAGGACATCCCCACCAGATGGGTGCGTGAGGAGTGGCGGCCGGCGACGGTCGCCGCCGTGCAGCCGCGTTACGAGGTGGCCTCCGGAATGGCGGAGCTCGACCTCAGCCGGATCGCCGTCCCCAAGGGCGACACGGTCAGGACCCGGGTGGAGGTCCGGGCGGGCCGGGTCCTGGTGCACGTTCCGAAGACCGTCACCGTGAAGGTGCACGCGCGGACGGACCTCGGCGTGATCATGCTGCTGGACGGCCGGCGCAGAGTCGATGTGGACATCCGTTCCTCGCAGAACGAACATCAGACACTGCGGCCGGCCGAGGGCAGCAAGCCGGGCGGCACGGTCGAGCTGGATCTGGAAGCCGGTTTCGGACAGGTGGAGGTCAACCGTGCTGCGTCATGAGATCCGGCCGGGACGGGCCGTGGCGGGCCTGGTGATGCTGGGCCTGGCTGCCGGTTACGCAGCCGATGCCGCGGGCCTCTGGAACGCCCCGCTGGTGTTCTTCGTCGCGCTGTTCGCCGGCGGCCTCGGGATCGCCGTGCTGACGACCTGGGTGGCCTACCGGATCCGGCGCCGGCGCGGCGGGAGCACGCCGTCCACCGAGAACGACGTGGCCCCGCCGAGCAGCAGCGGCAGCCAGGCCATGAGGTAGATCAGGTCGTTGCCGAGGTAGTACGGCTCGGTCCCCCAGCTGACGGTCAGCCACAGGCTCAGCGAGATCAGCGCACCGCCGAGTGCGGCGATCCTGGTCCACAGGCCGAGGAGCGTGCCGATCCCGACGAGGAGTTCACCGATCGCGATGGCGTAGCCGAAGCCGGACGGGCTCTTGAGCGCGAGGTCGACGAGGGCCGGGATCGCGGCGGAGTCACGGACCGCGTTCATCGTCTCGCCGATGGAGCCGGTGCCGGCGGTGTGGAAGAAGGCGCTGTCGGTCAGCTTGTCGAGCCCGGCGTAGACGAAGGTGACCCCGAGGAAGATCCGCAACGGCAGCAGGGCGTGCTCCCGTGCCAGCTCCCGCAGGCTCTTCGGCTCGCCCAGCCCGCGCCCGTTCATGCCGTAGTGCATGGTTGTCCCGCCTCCCGCGGCCCCGCGGCGGACCGCCCGGTCCCGCCCACAGAGCCATTCGACCCTCGCCGGACCGTTCGACCCGTCACCAGACCCTACGGCCTTCCGCGTGGCCGGCTCCCGGGGCCCCGAAGGCCCTAGTCCGTCACGTCGATCTCGACCCGGTTCGACTCCGTGCCGGCCGCAGTGACCACCTGTACGTCGACCACTCCCGGCTCCACCTCCACCGGCACCGGCACGGTCAGCACGGTGTCGGTCGGGTTGGCGAAGCCGCCGGGGACCGGGACCAGCGGTACGTGGACGTGGACCGGGCCGATCCGGACGACCATGCGGGCCAGCCGGTCGGGGGCCCCGGCGCCGGGCGGGACGAAGCCCGCGCCACGGATCTCGATGTCGTCGCCGGTACGGATCGGGGCGTCCAGATCGCCGGCCTCACGGGCCCTGACCACCGACAGCACCACCGGCCGGCCGGACTCGGTGTACTTCCCGGCGAAGTACACCGCCGCGGAGACGGCCACCAGCAGGGCAAGCCCCCAGGGAAGGTCGGGAAGTTGCTCGGGCCGACGGGCGAGCCGGACCCCGGCGAAGACCACGGCGACGGTGGACACCAGCACGTAACTCACATCGGCGAAGCCGCCGCGCCCGGAGTCGTCGGTCAGCAGATCGGCGGCGCGCGGCCGGTCGGCCCGCAGCTTCTGCAGCCGCCCGGACAGCACCCGTACGCTCACCACCCGCCGGACCACCACGGCGATGGCGCACACCAGCGCCAGCACCGTGACCACGCCGGCGCCGCGCGCCAGGTCCAGGCCCTCGATCAGCTCGTCGCGCTGCGCGTGGCCGGAGGCGACCGCCAGCTGGAGCGCGAGGACGAGCACGGCGAAGACCGCGAGCAGCACCCAGGACGCGGCGACCGCGCGGGAGGTGGAGAGCCGGTTGTCCTCGCCGATCAGCGGGGCGAGGAGGCCGCCACGCGCCCGGTGGACGTGGGCGGCCGCGGTGAGCAGCCCCGCGGTGACGAGTCCGGCGACCAGGCCGGCGGTCCGGGCATGGCTCCAGCCCGCCCCGATGGCGGTCGCGGCCTCGACGACGGCCAGTACGGCGACGGCGCCCCACACGATGACCAGGGTGCGCTGCCACACCCGGTACAGCCAGGCGTCGCCCGCCTCCCGGCCGCGGTCGGCGACCGTGCGGGCGGACTGGGTGAGCTCGTCCGAGACCCACTGCCTGGTCGCGGAGGCGGACTGGGCGACCCCGGTGGGCAGCCCCTGGCCCGCGGCGAGTTCGTCCCGCTTGGCCAGGAACGCCGCTACCGCGCGCCGGTGCCCCTCACCCGCTCCGTGCGGGCAGTCACCGCACGTACAGCTTCCGCCGTGCGTGCCTTGTCGTGCCTCGTCCAACGCCACGGAGAACGCCGCCCTTTCCCGCCCCGGTACAACTGTCGCTCAATCCAACTCAGCTGTGATTGCTGCGAATTGTGCCGTACGGGACGGGCTGCTCCCGCATCGGGGCGCACCGGGCGGGTGGGATCGTCAGAACGTTCGAGCGATGCGCTGCCACTGGGGCTGGTAGTTGATCCAGGCGACCAGGTCGCTGCCGAGCTGTTCCCGGGTGGCGACCGCGTCCCGGTGCTCGATCAGCACGGGCTTCCCGGCCGCCCGCGCGGCCAGCTGCACCTGGCAGGACCGCTCCATGGTGAGGAACCACCAGGCCGCCGCGTCCACCGAGTCGCCCACGGTCAGCAGCCCGTGGTTGCGCAGGATGACCGCCTTGCGGCCGCCGAGCGCCGCCGCGATCCGGCGCCCCTCGTCCTCGTCCACGACGACGCCGGTGTACGCGTCGTAGAGGGCGTGGTCCTCGTAGAAGGCGCAGGACTCCTGTGTGATCGGCTCGATGAGCTCCCCCAGCGCGGCCAGCGCGCGGCCGTGCACGGAGTGGGTGTGCGCGACGGCCACGACGTCCGGGCGGGCCCGGTGCACCTGGGCGTGGACGGCGAACGCCGCCTGGTTGACGTGGTGGCGCCCCTCGACGACCTGGCCCTCCCCGTTCACCAGGATCAGCTCTTCCGGCCGCAGCCCCCCGAAGGGGGCGCCGAACGGGTTGACCCAGAAGCAGTCGTTGAATTCGGGGTCGCGGGCCGTGATGTGCCCGGAGACGCCGTCCTCGTACCCGTACTCACCGAACAGCCGCAACGCCCCGGCCAGCCGTTCCTTGCGGTATGCGCGCTCCTCGCCGGCGGTGGCGTGCACGGGCGGCATCGCGAAGTGGAGCTGCTCCACGGGTATGGGTGTGGGCTCGGGCATGGCGGCTCCTCGTGGCTCCCAGGCATACGGGATCAGGCATACGGATCAGGCGTACGGGATCGGAAGTTACCGCCGGTTGCCGCAGGTGACCAGAGGAATGGGCCACCGATTCGCGGCGGGAACGCGGCGATGCCGCCGCCCGTGGGAACGGACGGCGGCATCGGCACGGAGCAGGGTGGGGTTGGTTACTCCCACTCGATGGTGCCCGGGGGCTTGCTCGTCACGTCGAGGACGACGCGGTTGACGTCGGCGACCTCGTTGGTGATGCGGGTGGAGATCTTGGCGAGGGTCTCGTACGGCAGGCGGGACCAGTCCGCCGTCATGGCGTCCTCGGAGGAGACCGGACGCAGCACGATCGGGTGGCCGTAGGTGCGGCCGTCGCCCTGGACACCGACGCTGCGGACGTCCGCGAGGAGGACCACCGGGCACTGCCAGATGTCACGGTCCAGGCCGGCCGCGGTCAGCTCCTCGCGGGCGATGGCGTCGGCATCGCGCAGCAGGTCGAGCCGCTCCTTGGTGACCTCGCCGACGATCCGGATACCGAGACCGGGGCCGGGGAAGGGCTGGCGCTGGACGATCTCGTCCGGCAGGCCCAGCTCCTGACCGACCATCCGGACCTCGTCCTTGAACAGCTGGCGCAGCGGCTCGACGAGCTGGAACTCGATGTCGTCGGGGAGCCCGCCCACGTTGTGGTGGGACTTGATGTTGGCGGTGCCGGTGCCGCCGCCGGACTCGACGACGTCCGGGTAGAGCGTGCCCTGGACGAGGAAGGCGACCTCGGGGCCGTCCTCCTGGAGGATCTCCAGCTGGGCCTGCTCGAAGACGCGGATGAACTCGCGGCCGATGATCTTCCGCTTCTGCTCCGGGTCGGACACACCGGCCAGGGCGTCGAGGAAGCGCTTCTCCGCGTCGACGACCTTCAGCTTCGCGCCGGTCGCGGCCACGAAGTCCTTCTCGACCTGCTCCGTCTCACCCTTGCGCATCAGCCCGTGGTCGACGTACACGCAGGTCAGCTGGGAGCCGATGGCCTTCTGCACAAGGGCCGCGGCGACCGCCGAGTCCACACCGCCGGAAAGCCCGCAGATGGCGCGCTTGCTGCCGACCTGCTCGCGGATCAGGGCGACCTGCTCCTCGACGACGTTGGTGGTCGTCCAGTTCGGCTCGATGCCGGCACCGCGGTACAGGAAGTGCTCCAGGACCTGCTGCCCGTGCGTGGAGTGCAGGACCTCCGGGTGGTACTGGACGCCGTACAGCTTCTTCTCGTCGTTCTCGAAGGCGGCGACCGGCACGACGTCGGTGGACGCGGTGACGGTGAAGCCCTCGGGGGCGGCGGAGCAGGCGTCGCCGTGCGACATCCACACCGACTGCTCGGACGGCGTGCCCTCGAAGAGGGTCGAGCCGGCCTTGGAGACGGCGAGCGCGGTACGGCCGTACTCACGGGCACCGTTGTCGTCGACGGTGCCGCCGAGCGTCGTGGCCATCAGCTGGAAGCCGTAGCACATGCCGAAGACGGGAACCCCGGCCTCGAACAGCGCGCGGTCGAGCGAGGGCGCGCCCTCGGCGTACACGGAGGACGGGCCGCCCGACAGGATGATCGCGCGCGGGTTCTTGGCCAGCATCTCGGCCACCGGCATCGTGGAGGGCACGATCTCGCTGTAGACCCGGGCCTCACGGACGCGGCGGGCGATGAGCTGGGCGTACTGCGCGCCGAAGTCGACAACGAGGACCACGTCGGTGGTGGTGTCGGGGGCGGCGGGGGGTGCTGCTGGCACGGGGCGGCCTTCCGGCGGTGGAGAGGGGGTCGGTCCTCCCGATTCTACCGGCGGCCGGGAGCACCTCTTCTCGCACCGGGCGCGGGGCGGGCCCCCGCACCGGGGTGCGGCTGTCTCAGCATCCGGGCCGCGCGTTGGCTCCCGCCCCGCGCCCGGTCCATACTGTCGGCATGCTTCAGCACACGACCTTCGTCTTTACCTATGGCAACCGGCCCGCCGGCTGCCATGGTCGTGCTGCTTGAGCAACTGACAAGCAACGTTCCAGGCGCCCCGGGCCGACAGGCCCGGGGCGTTTCGGCGTTCCGGGCCCGGTCGGCCGGCGGGAGCCGCACCCCACCGGGAGACCCACCATGAGCAGCACCGCAGCCGCCCGCACCGCCACCGAGGTGACCGGCGCGCACACCGACGAGGCCGCGTCCCTGATCGGCGACGCCCGGTCGCGCATCGACACCCTCGACGACCGGATCATCGGTCTCGTCCAGGAACGGATGGCGGTCTCCTCGGTCATCCAGGAGGCCCGGATCACCTCCGGGGGCCGCCGGGTGAACCTCTCCCGCGAGATGGAGATCCTCGGCCAGTACCGGGACGCGCTCGGCAGGCCCGGCACCTCCCTGGCGATGACCCTGCTGGAGCTGTGCCGCGGCCGCGTGTGACGCACCGCAGGTCAGGCGCCCCAAGGGGCGGCAGGGCTGTAAGGGCGTATCCCAGTTCGGGCGGACTCTCACCCGTACGGCGCGTGACCGGGCCCGGCACGGCTTCGTTGGTCCCGGTGTCCGTGCCAGCCAGGGGCGGCTGAGTGAAGAAACCACGCGTGGCTCCGCCGGGGCGTGTGGCGTACTGCATGTACGCCGTGGGACCGCGCACCGGCGTGCGTGACCGGTCGGCAGGGGACAGCAGCCCGGTCACCCGCATACGGCCGCCTCCGGGGACGCCTGGAGGCGGCCGTATCTGCGTCCGGCCGGCTCCCCGCCCGCTACCGGGCCGCGCGCCGCCGCGCCGTCAGGTACAGCACGCCGCCCGCCAGCAGCGCGGCCGCCGCCGCGGCCGCGGCCGTCAGCGCCGTCGTGCCGGTGGCGGCCAGACCGCCGCCCGAACCCGCCGAACCGGTCGAAGCCGTGGAGCCCGTCGCGGACGAGCCGTCCGCCGTGGCACCGCCGTCGCCGCCGGAACCGCCCGCCGAGCCGCCCGTGGTGGAGGAGCCGTCGGGGGAGCCCGAGGTCGCGGCTCCCGTACTCCCGGTTCCGGAGCCGCCCGGGCCGTCGGCGTTCAGGACGAAGGCCGCGGTGTTGTTCTCCCGCTTCGGGTCGAACGGCAGCAGCGGGTCCTGCAGCCGAACGTTGCGGACGACGACCGCGCCGGAGGCACCCGCGACGACCTCGGTGACCTTCATATCGAAGTGCAGCGCGAAGTACTGGTCCTCCCCGAAGGCCGTCGCCGTCTCGCAGAGATAACGCGGTGCGCCGGTCTGCTCCTTGCGGTACTGCCCGTCGGCCGTGACGCCCCGGCAGCTGCCGGGCCATTCGGTGACCGAGGCCCCGTCGGGGACGGTGAAGTCGAGGGTGGCGACGGGGTCGCCGGAGCGCAGGTCGGCGATCCAGGCCGGCCCCTCGTTGTGGAAGCCGATATTGGCCTCGACCCTGCTGCCCCGCACGCCCCTCGCCGAATCGCCGTCGGCCACGAAGTCGGCGGTGTTCGCCGTGCTGAAGTCGGTCTCCTGCTGGTTGTCACCCGGGTTCAGATCGGCGGAGCGGGCGGTGGGGAGCTCCTTCAGGGTGAGCACGTTCCCCTTGGCGCCCGGCGAGAAGCGTGCACCGGCCCGCTCGGCGGCCAGCGCGGCCGGGCCGCCCTCGTCGACCCGGTAGACGAGGCTGTCCCGGTAGGCGCGCTGTGTGGCCCGGAGCGTCAGCGGTTCGGCGAGCTCGTAGGTGGCGCCCGCCTCGTAGCTGCCTTCGACCGAGCAGCGTGCGGTGGTCCGGACAGGGACGCCCTGACCTGCGTCGTCCTCCCGGTACTCGCAGTTCTGGTACCGCTCGGTGAACTCGATGCCGTGCGTGTACACGAGGGTGAGCAGCACGCCTTCGGCGGCGCGGCTGCCGTTGTTGGAGAAGGCGAGCGTGACCGGCTGGGTGCCGCCCGGCTTCAGTTCCTGCTTCAGCGGGGCCCGCTCCATCACCAGGTCGGGGCCTCCGACACCGATCCTGGTGGAGAACGGGGTGAAGGTCGCTCCGTCCGCCGTACCGGTGACCCGGATGCTGCCGGAGTCCCCGTCCTCGCTGCCCTCGGCGGCGGTGACACGGAGTTCGGGCAGCGGGTTCGCTCCCGGCCGGACACCCGAGCCGTGGCAGACGCCGGTGGTGCCGGTGATCGCGCAGTCCGCGCCGCCCTGCTCGCCGAAGACGGCGTCGGCGACGCCCGCGATCCCGCTGAGGTCGAAGGTCACGGTGTACTCGCCGTCGAAACCGCCGTGCTCCTCATCCTGGGACGGGTTGTCGACGGTGACGGCGACGGAGGCCTGCCGCGGCTCCCCGTTCGCCGGGTACGGGTACAGGGCGGTAGCGGCGGGCCCGCCGAAGCCCAGGACGGGTTCACCGGCGTGGGCGGGGGCGGCCAGGACGAACGCTCCGGCGGCCAGCAGGCCGACGGCGGCGAGACTTCCCGCGGCGCGGCGCAGAGCGGCTCTCGGGGTCGTGCTTGTCATCGCGGGACCTTCTGAGGGGGGCGTCGGAACTGTGCGGCCGCTGTGGCAGCGGTACGAGTTCGACCCCGGGGCCGTACGAAGAGTTGCGCGGACCCAGGTCACGGATTGAGCACAGCCTCAGACGTGAGCGGCGTCACATAAGAATTCTGTGAGTCCCAGGACAACCATCGGGACGCCTTGCAGGTCATGCATGCGGAACCACCGGTCACATCCGTAACTCGGCTTCACCGGTAGAGCGTGAGGGGCTGCACTCGGAGGGGGGTGCAGCCCCTTCTGCTGTTCCGTGCCTGGTCAGGCCTTGCCCGCCTTGCCCGCGTTCTTCGGCGGTACCGCCGGCATCCCGAGGAACGGCAGCCTCAGCGCGCCGAACGCCTCCTTCGGAACGGCCGGCGCCTGCGGCTCGACCGCCGCCAGCCGCTCGTAGGCCTCGCCCGGCGCCGGGCGCGGGTCCTGCTCGCCCTTGTTCGGCCAGAAGGACATGGCCCGTTCGGCCTGCGCGGTGATGGTCAGCGAAGGGTTGACGCCGAGGTTGGCGGAGACCGCCGAACCGTCGACCACCGAGATGCCCGGGTGTCCGTGGAGCCGGTGGTACGCGTCGATCACCCCGTCATCGGCGCTCACGCCGATCGGGCAGCCGCCGAGGAAGTGCGCGGTGAGCGGGGTGCCCATCAGTTCGCCGATGTTGGAGCCGGGGAAGCCGTTGATCTCGTCGGCCAGCAGCGAGGCGCTCCGGGTCGCCTCGGAGATCTGGGTCGGGTTGGGGGCGCCGTGCCCCTGCCGGGCGGTGAGCAGCCCCTTCCCGATGCCGCTGGGCTTGCGGTACGCGGTGAGGGAGTTGTCCAGCGACTGCATGACGAGCCCGATGATGGTCCGCTCGGACCAGCGCCGGTTGGAGAGCGAGCGGACGGCGAGCGTCGGGTGCTTGGCGATGTTGCCGAGCCATGCCAGTACCCGGTGGGTGCTGTACGGGACCTGGAGGATGGTCATCCCGCCCATCGCGTTGGATCCCTTGCCGTAGCGGACCGGTTCGATGTGGGTGTTCTCGTCGGGGTGGATCGACGAGGTGATGGCGACGCCCTTGGTGAAGTCGGCCTTGCCGCCGTGCTTCTTGCGGTAGCGCCGGTCGGAGGTCTGCGCTCCGACGAGCCCTTCGGAGTTGGTCCGGGTCAGCTCGCCGAGCCGGGAGGAGACCCGGGGCAGCAGTCCACGGTCCTTCATCGTATGCAGCAGGGTCTGGGTTCCGTACGTACCGGCCGCCACGACCACCTTGCGGGCGCGCAGCCGCGCCGGCTTCGCCTTCCTGCGGCGGTCGGTCGGGACGGTGGTGACACGGTAGCCGCCCTCCGGGTCGTCGGTGATCCCGACGACGGAGGTCATCGGGTGGATGACCGCGCCGGCCTTCTCGGCGAGGTGGAGGTAGTTCTCGTTGAGGGTGTTCTTCGCCCCGTGCCGGCAGCCCGTCATGCATTCGCCGCACTCCGTGCAGGCCTTGCGGGCGGGGCCGGCACCGCCGAAGTACGGGTCGGCGACCGTGCCGCCGGGCTTCGCCCTCGTCGTACCGTCGGCGTCCTTGCCGTCACCGAAGAAGACGCCGACCGGGGCCAGATGGAAGGTGTCGCCGACGCCCATGGCCTCGGCGACCGCCTTCAGATGGACGTCCGACGGTGTCGTCGTCGGGTTGAGCCGGACGCCGAGCATCCGCTGGGCCTGGTCGTAGTACGGCTTCAGCTCGTCCTGCCAGTCGGTGATGTGCGCCCACTGCTGGTCCTCGAAGAACGGCGTCGGGGGCACGTACAGCGTGTTGGCGTAGTTCAGCGAGCCACCGCCGACCCCCGCGCCGGCCAGCACCATGACGTTGCCGAGCAGGTGCACCCGCTGGATGCCGAAGAGGCCCAGGGCGGGGGCCCAGAGGTAGTTCTTCAGGTCCCAGGAGTTCTTGGGCAGGGTGCCGGGGCTGAACCGGCGCCCCGCTTCCAGGACGCCGACCCGGTACCCCTTCTCGGTCAGCCGCAGGGCCGAGACCGCGCCGCCGAAGCCCGAACCGACGACCAGTACGTCGTAGTCGTACGCGGCGTCGTCGTCGGCCGAGCCGGCCGGTCCGGCCTGGTTCTGGGCAGGGCTGTCCTGGGACATGGCTCTCCTCGGTACGAAAAGGACAGAAATGCTGCGCCGGTGGGGGGTCAGCGCAGGTGGAACGCCTTCATCGCCTTCAGGCTGCGGCTCATGAAGGCCGCGTACTTCTCGTCGTCCATCCCGAAGGACGGGGCGAGCGGGATCAGCCGCTGCTGGGCGACCGTCTGGGCCTCGGTGTACTTGAGGATGCCCTCGGAGCCGTGCCTGCGGCCGAGGCCGGATTCCTTCATGCCGCCCATCGGGGACTGCACACTGCCGTACGCGGGGGCGTAGCCCTCGTTGATGTTGACCGTGCCGGTCCGCAGCCGGGCGGCGACCTGGTGGCCGCGCCTGCTGTCCTTGGTCCAGACACTGGAGTTGAGACCGTACGGGGTGGCGTTGGCGAGGCCGATGACCTCGTCCTCGTCACTGAACCGGTAGAGGGAGACGACCGGCCCGAAGGTCTCCTCGGTGCAGACGGCCATCGGCGCCTCGACGCCGTCGAGGATGGTCGGCTCGTAGAAGAGCGGGCCGATGTCGGGGCGGGCGACGCCGCCCGCGACGAGCTTGGCGCCCTTCTCGACGGCTTCCGCGACATGCCGGCTGACGGTCTCCAGCTGGCGTTCGCCGACCAGCGATCCCATATCGGCCCCGTAGGCCAGGGAGTTGCCGAGCCGCATCGCCTTCGTCCGGGCGGCGAACCGCTCCACGAAGGCGTCGGCGACGGACTCGTGGACGTACAGCCGCTCGATGGAGATGCAGAGCTGGCCGGCGGAGGAGAAGCAGGCCCGGACGGCGCCGGCGGCGGCCTTCTCCACGTCGGCGTCCTTCAGGACCAGCATCGCGTTCTTGCCGCCGAGCTCCAGCGAGACGCCGACCAGCCGGGCCGCGGCGCCCTGGGCGACCTCGCGGCCGGTGCGGGTGGAGCCGGTGAACGAGACGTAGTCGGCGTGCTTGACGATCTCGGGGCCGACGACGGGTCCGTCGCCGAGCACGACCTGGAACACCTCGGCCGGAAGCCCGGCCTCGATCAGCAGGTCACGGGCCCACAGTGCGGTCAGCGCGGTCTCCGTGTCCGGCTTCATCACCACCGCGTTGCCGGAGACGAACGCGGGCAGGGCATCGCCGACGGACAGCTCCAGCGGGTAGTTCCAGGGCGCGATCTGACCGATGACCCCACGCGGCTGGCGCAGCTCGGTGACCTTGGTGAGGGTCGGTACGACACCGGTGTGCCGCTTGGGCCGCAGATACGAGGCGGCCTTGCGTCCGTAGTGCCGGGCGGCGACGGTGACCGCCTGCACCTCCTCGTGGGCGTGCAGCCGGGCCTTGCCGGTCTCCAGCTGGATGAGGTCGAGGACCTCGGACTGTCGGCCGAGGACGAGATCGTGGAAGCGCAGCAGCACGGCGGCCCTGGCGCGGACGGGCAGCGCGGCCCAGGCGGGCTGGGCCGCACGGGCCCGCCCGAAGGCCGTCGCCACGTCCTCGGGGGTGGACTCCGGCAGGTCGGCCAGCTTCTCCCCGGTGAACGGGGTGTGGTTGGCCGTACGGCCTGCGCCCACGACGTCACGGGTCAGCTGGGCGATCACCTCGGGGGTCACCACATCGGCGGCCGTGCGCACGCCCGCGGGCGCTGCCGCCACCGGGTTGGTGCCGACACCGGCGGCGGAGGTGGGCGTGGAGGCCTGCGAGTCCGTCATGAGGGCGAGAGTACGTCCAGCCGGATGCTTTGGGTACCCGTGGGTAACAGCTTTTCACAGTCCCCACAACAGGCCTGCTCAGGGACCCACTGATCGAGCCAGTGTCTACTGGCTACATAAGTGCTGATCAGCGGCTATCTTCGGGCGTCAGCCGCTGTCTCCCGGGGCGCGCCAGCCTCGCAGCATGGTGTTGAACTGGTCCCGGGTGGTGTCCCAGTCCGCTGCCGGACCCGTCATGTACAGCGCGTATTCCGGGCCGCCGTCGTCCGCGTAGTACATCTGGTCGATGGCGTGCCGCGGCTCGCCGGGCTTCTCGGTCCAGGTGAACTCCCAGAGCGAGCCGTCGTGGTCACGGTAGGCGTTGGCCTGCATGCCCAGGTTCCGGTAGTCCGGCAGCCGCTTCTGCAGACCCGCTTCCAGGTTCTTCATGTGCAGCAGCGGGTTCTCGAAGTCGGGTGCCTCGTCGACGCTGATGCGCAGGTAGTGCACACCGTTGTCCGGGGTGTAGTCGGTGTACGTCTCGGCCGGCTTGCGCACCCAGCCGTCCGGTACGACGACGGTGAACCCCGCGGGGTCCTGCGCGCGGTGCCAGCCGTCCGGTACGTCCTTCTTCGTCGGATCGGGCTTCGGCGAGGGTTTCTTCGACGGCTTCTGCTTCCCCGCCTCCGGCGAAGCCGTGTCCCCTGCGCCGGTGCCGCCGCTCACGCTGCCGCTCTCCGAGTGGCCGCGGTACTTCATCGCGACGATCCCCGCACCGCCGCCGATCAGCGCGGCCAGGGCGATGACCAGGATCGCCGTGCGCCACCGGCTGCGGCGGCGCCGGGTCGTCACCGGCGCGGTCCCGGGGGCCTGGGCGGGGCCCGGCCCGGGATAGGGCAGTTGGGCCGTGCCGCCGGTCGCTCCCTCGGCGCCGAGCCCGTTCAACAGCTCGTCCGGCACCCGCTGCGTCGGGACGAATTCCTGGGCCGCCCGGGGCTGGCGCCCCTCCATGGCCTCCAGCAGCATCCGTTCCGTCTCCGCGGCCGACGGCCGCTCCGCGGGTTCCTTGCGGAGCAGCGCGGTGATGACGGGGCCGAGCGCACCGGCCCGGACGGGCGGCTGGGGTTCCTCGGCGACGACGGCCTGCATGGTGGATATCGGGGAGGTGCGGCGGAACGGCGAAGTGCCCTCGACCGCGGTGTACAGCGTGGCGCCCAGCGACCACAGGTCGGATGCGGGGCCCGGATCGCCGCCGCGCACCCGCTCGGGTGCCAGATAGTCGATGGAGCCGACCAGTTCACCGGTCCTGGTGATGGTCGAGTCGCCCTCTATCGCGGCTATCCCGAAGTCGGTGAGCAGCACCTGGCCGTCCCGGGCGAGCAGCACGTTGCCCGGCTTCACATCGCGGTGCAGCACTCCGGCACTGTGCGCGGCGCGCAGCGCGCCCAGCACATGGAGGCCGATCCTGGCGGCCTCGCGGGGCTCCACCTCGCCGGATTCCTTCGCGGCGTCGGCGAGTGACGGCCCGTCGACGTACTGCATGACGATCCACGGCCGGTTGTCGTACTCGATGACGTCGTGGACGGTGACCACGCCGGGGTGGGTGATGCGGGCTGCGGCGCGGGCCTCCTTCTGGGTGCGGGCGTGCAGCACCACCCGGTCCGCCTCGGCCACGTACAGCCCGGCAGTCAGCTCCTTGACGGCGACGGTGCGGTGCAGCACCTCGTCGTGCGCCCGCCAGACCTTGCCCATGCCGCCGCGCCCGAGGACTTCGCCCAGTCGGTATCGCCCGGCCAGCACCAGTCCTGCGTCCGTGCTCTGTGATCGATCCACGTGTCCCTGCCCCGTTCCTTCGGATGACAGGTTACGGATGGGACATGCGGCCATGGAACCTCGCACCGCGCACGAGATCGCACTGTGATGCTTGTCCCGTCGGCCCGTTGCTCCGTGGACCTGCTGCGTATCAGGGTGTCACACGGTAGGAAGCGATGGCTTGTTGGTAGATGTCCGACACCTTGTCACGCCCGCTCTCCGGGCCGATGACCTGGACGATGTGGTAGCGGCCACCGACGACCATCGCGAGGTTGCGCACGTACACCTCGCGCCCGGATCCGTCCTGCCAGGTGAACTGACCTTCCGCCATGGCCTGTCGGCCGACGTCGATCCGGCGCAGCCCGCTCGCCGACGACCAGCTGGAATCCCGGAACGGCTTCAACTCCGGCTCCTTGTCCCGCTGGTAGTCGAGCGGGTCGGCGCCGTTCGCCTTGACGGTGTCGCGTCCGGGCACGATCAGCACGGTGTAGCCGTCGCTGCCGTAGCGGATCTGCCGGTCCGCGCCGGCGGGGCTGCGCTGCCAGCCCTTGGGCACCGCGACCTCGAATCCCTCGGCGTCCTTGCGCAGGACGTAGCCGGGTGCGAGCGCGACGGCGGACCGGCTGGTCTGCGGCTTCTGCGCACCGGCCGACCCGGTGGGCGACGGCTCGTCCGAGCTGCCGGAGCCGGGATCCGGCGCCCCGGACGCCGTACGGGAGGGGTCGGCGCCCGCTCCGGACTGCGAACCGGACTTGGGCATGAACATCACGGCGTACACGATCGCCGCGACCAGGACCAGCAGGATCAGGACGAGCAGCAGCCGGCCGAGCCGTCGTGGCGCGCGCTGCCCGTCCGGCTGCGGACGGGGCGGGGTGCGCAGCGCCTTGGGGCCCTTGGGCTCGCGCGGCGGTTTGGCGGCTCTGGGTGCGCGGAGCTCGGCGGGCTCCGCCTCCAGCCGTCCCTTGCCCTGGCGGTGCCGGCCGTGCGCCGGACCGTTGCGGCGGCCGCGGCGCTTGCGGACGAGCTCACCGCGGCGGCGCACGACGGGCAGCCGGGTGTCGTCCACGGACGGCAGCGGCACGACGTCGAGACCGGCCTCGGGCTCGGGCGCCGCGCGTACGAGGGAGCGCAGCCAGCCGCGCAGCTCCTCGAAGTCCGGCCGCTCGGTGGGGTCCTGCCGCAGCAGCGACTCGACCACGGGCCGCAGCGCGCCGCACTCCTCGGCGAAGGCCGGCGGCTCGCCGCAGACCATCTGGACGAGCTCGGCGGCGTTCTCCTCCGGATACGGGGCGTGGCCCTGGACGGCGCGGTAGAGCAGCGCACCCAGTGCCCAGAGGTCGGTGGAGGGGCCGATGGGCGGCGCCAGCTGCCAGTTCTCGTGGACCGGTCCGGCCTGCTCGGGCGCCCAGCGCTCGGTGACCGCGCCGACGACGGCGATCCGGGCCTGCCGGGCGCGCTCGGCCGCCAGGGTGGTGGCGGGGCCCCGGTAGGGCGAGGTGTCGCGGTTCCCGGCGACGATCTCGTCCCAGCGGCCGGGGGCGGTCTCCCGGGGCTCCACGGGCTGCTGCGGACGGACGGCCGGAGTGCCGCCCCGGCGGCGGGAATCGGCGCGCAGCGCGTCCTCACTGGAACCGCCTGCGGGCACCGGGCGGCCGTAGCCGGGGCCGTCGTCCCAGGAACCGGTCAGATGCAGCCGCCGGGGCGGTGCCTGACCGCCGTCGCTCTCGTCGTCCTCGTCGTCGTACGGGCCCTCGTCCTCGTCGTCGTCCTCATCGTCGTCGTCGTAGTCGTAGTCGTAGTCGTAGAGGTCCTGGGACTCGGGCGGGCGGCTCCAGCCGGCCGGCGGCTGGGGGACGGCGGGGCCCGCACCTTCACGCTGGACCGGCAGGGTGCCGGTGTCGCGCGCCTCGTCCGTACCGGCTTGGCGCTCCTCCTCGCTGATGCGGGCGGCGGCGCGGGCGCCCGCGCGGTACGCGGCGATGGCACCGGCACGCGCGGCGCGCGCCTGAGCGGCGCTGCCGGGCTCAGGTGCGGGGACCGGCCGGCCGGCCGGCGCCGGACGGCGTACGGACTCCAGCTCACCGGGGCCGTGCGGGCCGCCGGATCCGCCATCGGACGCCGACTCGATGGCGGCGGCTCCGCGGGAACCGGGCACCTCGGCGGGCGGCGGGGGCGCGGGCGGCCGGAAGGGCGCGTGCGCGGCGGGCGGCTCATACGGATCGCCGGAACCGGCCATCGGCAGCGCGTACGGATCGTCGGAACCCGCCTCGACCACCGGTGGCGCGTAGGGGTCGCCGGAACCGGACTCCACCATCGGCGCGTACGGATCCTCGGACCCCGCCTCCGCCATCGGCGGCACGTACGGGCCGGTGGGGCCCGACTCCACCGCGGGGCGGCCGTACTGCCCGTCCTCCTCGGCGGCGTCGTCGTCGGGGCGCGGTACGGGCACGTAGCCGCAGAGGGCCTCCTCCGCCGCCCCGGCCGCCAGTCCGGTCAGCACGACGCGTCCGTCGTCGCAGATGAGCACCGTGCGCACGGTGATGTTGCGATGGGTCCAGCCGTGGGCGTGCAGCACGCGCAGCGCCGTCAGAACGTCGGAGCCGATCTCCGCGGCCCGGTACGGATTGAGCGGGCGCTCCGCGAGCAGCGCGGCAAGCGGGCGGGCCGCGACCAGTTCACTCACTATCCAGAGCGAACCCGCCTCGGCGAACACGTCGAAGACCTGGTCGAGCCGCGGGTGGTCGGGTACCTGGGCCGCCGCCTGGGCGGCCTCTATGGCGCGCCGGACCGCCGGATCGGTGGACCGCCGCACCGTGCGCCCGCTGGTCCGCCGGGCCGGTGTGGGCAGACCGTCGGCGTCGAGCACCTCCGCGTCCACGACCTCGGGCAACGGCACCTGGCGGACCAGGACTTCCTGTCCGCTGTAGGTGTCAAACGCCCGGGTCTCGACCAGTTCGTACGCATCGGACGGGGGCAGCGGAAGGCGGTAGCGGTCGGCAAGCACCCGACCCGCATAGTCGTCCACGACGCCTCCCCAGAGCGCGCTGTCCCCCGGTCACGTAGACCGCACGAAACCCACCAATTGCGGTCACTTACTGTGCAATTGACTTACGGTTTCGGCTGCGTACGGTCTTCGAGCTCTCACAATACGTGGCAACCGGCGGCCGCGCGGCAGGGTCGGCGCAACCCGGCCGGGCAGTCGTGTCAGTCGAGCGGCTTGAACGTGCCGAACGCCGTCTTCCGCAGCGTCTCGCACGCCTTGCCGTCCCATGCGTCGGCCTTGCAGCTGATCATGATCGAGTAGCCGCGCTTGGCGTCGACCTTGAAACCGCGGTTCAGGATGCGGCTGCGCTGGCCGTGCTCGTTGCGCTCGAACTGCCAGTCGGCGACGGTCGGGTACCCGTTGTACTGGACCTTCTTTATACCCAGGTGCTGGTACCCGCTGCTGCTGCCCGCAACCGCGCCCTTCAGCGCGTTCCAGGCGGAGGCCGCGTCATCGCCCGGCGAGCTGTTGTAGTCGATCTGGACGCGCGGGAAGCCCTTGTCGACGTTGTAGATGCCGCCGGAGTTGCTGCCCGCGATCGAATTGCGCTCGAAGCCCTTCGGCATCGCCATGGTGAAGTGGAACCGCTTGTCGGTGACCCACTTGTACCCGGCGGGCAGTGCGTCCTCGGCATCCGGCGCGTCATCGTCGTCGCCCTTGCCCGACCCCTTGCCGGAGTCGTCGGCCTTGCCCTTGTCCTGGCCGTCGCCGTTCTCGCCCTGACCCTGGCCCTTGCCGCTGCCGCCCTGTTCCGTACCGGCGGTCGCGGCGGAGCCGCCGGCCGCCGAGGCGCCGGCCGATGCGGCTGCGCCGTCCTTGCCGTTGCCCGCGTTGTCGGTGCCCTTGTCGTCGCCGCCCAGGGTGAGCGCGAGGACCGTGCCGAGCACGGCGAGCACGATGACGGCCGCGATGATCGCCAGGGTGCGGCGCGGCACCACATCCGTGAGGGAGGCCCGGGGCGGGGTGGTCGGCGAGGTGGCCGGACGCGGCGGCGGCACCGCTCCGGAGGCCGAGGCGGTGGCCGTCGCGGGAGCCGCGGCGGGCCGGGCCGGCGCGGACGGTGCGGCGGCCGGGGTGGCGGACTCGGCGCCCGCCGCGGCGACGGGCGCCTTCGCGTTCCGCACGGAGCGCAGTGCCCCGCGCAGCCGGTCGCGGGCGCCCTCGCCCGTCTCGCCCGGCTTCGACGCGGGCCTGGCGGGGGCGGGCACCTTGGGCAGCGCCATCACCTGGGTGGCATCGGCCGGCGGCGGAACCGGGGTCTCAGGCTGCTCGGGGGCGTTGATCACATCGTTGAGCAGGGCGCGCGCACCGGCGTCGTCGAGCCGCTGCTCGGGATCCCGGGCGAGCAGGCCGTAGATGACCTCCTCCAGCGGGCCGGCGTTCTTCGGCGGGTCGAGCGGCTCGGTCATCACCGCCGTCAGGGTCGCGATGGCGGAGCCCTTGTCGTAGGGCGGGCAGCCCTCAACGCTCGCGTACAGCAGTCCGCCGAGCGACCACAGGTCGGCAGGCGGTCCCGGCTTGTGCCCGCGGGCCCGCTCCGGCGAGATGTACGAGGGGGCGCCGACGAGCATGCCTGTAGAGGTGACGGAGGGGTCGCCCTCGACCTGGGCGATCCCGAAGTCGGTCAGCACGACCCGGCCGTCCTCGGAGATCAGCACGTTGGACGGCTTCACGTCACGGTGCAGGATGCCCTCGCGGTGCGCCGAGCGCAGCACGTCGAGTATGGCGAGGCCGACCTCGGCCGCCCGTCTCGGCGTCAGGACACCGTCCTCGCGCACCGCCTCGGCCAGCGACCTGCCCTCGATGAGCTCCATGACGATCCACGGGCGGTCGTCCTCGTCGACCACGTCGTAGACCGTGACCGCGCCGTTGTTGCGGATCCGGGCGATCGCCTTCGCCTCGCGCAGCGTGCGCGTGATGAGACGGCGCTTCTCGTCGTCGTCGATGGCTGTCGGGAACCGCAGTTCCTTGACCGCGACCGTGCGCCCCAGCGTCTCGTCGACGGCGCGGTGGACCGTGCCCATACCGCCCCGGCCGAGCACCTCCCCGAGCCGGTACCGCCCCGCAAGGAGACGTCCGTCCTTGTCCCGTTGGGGCTCCCGTGCCTGCTCCGCCTCCGACATGCGTCCCCTCTGCGATCAACCCGCCCTGGCAGAGCGTTCATTGTCCCTCACCCCGGGACCGGTCCTGGTGCCGGGGCCCGGGTCCACACACATGATGCGGCCGGAGGAAGTGACTCCCTGCCGTGCCGGCGCTCAGGGCGCCGCTCGCCACCCTGCTGGTGATTGCCGTGCCCGGCCCCGGAACGGCGAGCCTGCCCAGCGAACCACACCTCACGCCCGCAGCCTCCTACCTTCCACGGCTCGTCGTCCAGGGCGATGCGCCCACTGCGACAATCCTGGAACGCGCTTCCTCCCCCGGACGACGGCAGGGCTCCCGAACCCGCACTCCTGGCAGTGGAGTTCCGCCCCGTTCCGAGCCGTCCCGTAGAGACACGGCTCGGAACGGCCCGGGACCGGCCCGGCAATTCGACGACAGCCCTAGAGGGGCACGATGTCCTGCGCACCGAGCCGCGCCGCGTCCGCCGTCAGGTCGTCGGGCTGGCGCTGCGACTCCCGTTCCGCCTCCACCCGCTTCTCGTAGTGCGCGACCTCCCGGTCGATCTGGCCCTTGTCCCAGCCGAGCACCGGAGCCATCAGTTCCGCACAGAGCCGGGCGGACCGTGTGCCCCGGTCGAAGGTCTCGATGGAGATCCGGGTCCGCCGGGTCAGCACGTCGTCGAGGTGCCGGGCCCCTTCGTGCGAGGCCGCGTAGACGATCTCGGCCTTGAGGTAGTCGTCGGCGGCCGGCAGCGGTTCGCCCAGCGCCGGGTCGGCGACGATCAGGTCCAGGATCTCCTCGGTCATGGCTCCGAACCGGTTCAGCAGATGCTCCACCCGGGCGACGTGCAGTCCGGTGCGGGCGGCGATCCTGGCCCGGGCGTTCCACAGGGCGTGGTAGCCCTCGGCGCCCAGCAGCGGGATGTCCTCGGTGACGCATTCGGCCACCCGCTGGTCGAGGCCGTGCACCGCCTCGTCGACGGCGTCCTTGGCCATCACCCGGTACGTGGTGTACTTCCCGCCCGCGACGACCACGAGGCCCGGCAGCGGGTGCGCCACCGTGTGCTCGCGCGAGAGCTTGCTGGTGGCGTCCGACTCACCGGCCAGCAACGGCCGCAGCCCCGCATAGACCCCCTGGACGTCGTCCCTGGTCAGCGGGGTGGCCAACACCGAATTGACGTGTTCCAGCAGATAGTCGATATCCGCGCTGGACGCCGCCGGATGGGCCTTGTCCAGATCCCAGTCGGTGTCCGTGGTGCCGACGATCCAGTGCCGGCCCCACGGAATGACGAAGAGCACGGACTTCTCGGTGCGCAGGATCAGGCCGCTGGAGGAGTGGATGCGGTCCTTCGGGACGACCAGGTGGATGCCCTTGGACGCCCGGACGTGGAACTGGCCGCGCTCGCCGATCAGCGCCTGGGTGTCATCCGTCCAGACGCCCGTGGCGTTGACCACCTGTTTGGCCCTGACCTCGTACTCGCCACCCGCCTCGACGTCCTCCACCCGGACGCCGACGACCCGCTCGCCCTCCCGGAGGAAAGCGGTCACCCGGGCCCGGTTCGCCACATGGGCGCCGTACCCGGCGGCGGTGCGCACCAGCGTCGCCACATAGCGGGCATCGTCCATCTGGGCGTCGTAGTACTGCAGGGCCCCCACCAGGGCATCCCGCTTCAGCGCGGGCGCGACCTGCAGGGCGTGGCGGCGGGAGAGGTGCCGGTGTACGGGCAGCCCCCGGCCGTGCCCGGACGACACCGACATCGCGTCGTACAGCGCCACGCCCGAGCCGGCGTACAGCCGCTCCCAGCCCTTGTGCTGCAACGGATACAGGAACGGCACCGGCTTCACCAGGTGCGGCGCCAGCCGCTCCAGCAGCAGTCCGCGCTCCTTCAGCGCCTCCCGGACGAGCGCGAAGTCGAGCATCTCCAGATAGCGCAGCCCGCCGTGGATCAGCTTGCTCGACCTGCTCGACGTGCCGGACGCCCAGTCGCGCGCCTCGACCAGGCCGGTCGAGAGCCCTCTCGTGGCCGCGTCGAGTGCCGTCCCGGCGCCGACCACGCCCGCCCCCACGACCAGCACGTCCAGTTCTCGCTCGGCCATCGCTGCGAGCGCCTCGCCGCGCTCTGCGGGTCCCAGTGTCGCTGTCCTCACTGCTGCCTCCCGGTAGATCGGGGTGGTCCTGAGCACGGGGATGCGGTCCGACCGTGGGGTCGGGTGCCCGTGCCCACCTCTCGATTCTGTCCGCGCTCCGCGACTTCAGCCACCGCCTGTGGACAACACCCGGACGATCAAGGCCACACAATGCGACATATAGGTCATATTTACGCCTAGTCTGACATTGCGCTGTCCCCAGCAGTTGCACTTTCTGTCCCATGGTCTTAGGGAAGGACGGCCACCCACGTGCCTGCAGACCTCGCCGTCATCGGACTCGGTCACCTCGGCCTGCCCCTCGCCCAGGCCGCCGTCGCAGCCGGTATCCAGACCGTCGGCTACGACACCGACCCCCGGGCCTTCGCGGAGCTGTCCGCGGGCCGCACCCCCGTCGAGGGATCGCTCACCGCGTCCGACATCCGGCGCATGCTCTCCGGGGGATTCCGCCCCACCACCAACGAGGCCGAGCTCGGCCGGGTGCGTACGGCCGTGATCTGCGCGCCCACGCCGCTCGGCCCCGACCGCACCCTGGACCTCGCCGCCGTCGGCGACGCGGCCCGCGCCCTCGCCGCCCGGCTGCGCCCGCACACCACGGTGCTGCTGGAATCGGCCGTGCCCCCCGGCACCACCGAGAACTTCCTGCTCCCCCTCCTCGAAGAGGGCTCCGGGCTGCGCGGCGGACGCGACTTCCACCTCGCCCACTCCCCCACCCGGCTCGACCCGGGCAACCGCACCCACGTCTACGCCAACACCCCCAAGGTCATCGGCGGCCTCACCCCCGCCTGCACCGAATCGGCCGCGGCCTTCTACGGCCGGCTCACCGACAAGGTTGTACGCGCCCGCGGCCCGCGCGAGGCCGAGATGACGAAGGTCCTGGAGACCAACTTCCGGCACGTCAACATCGCCCTGGTCAACGAGATGGCCGTGCTCTGCCACGACCTCGGCGTCGACCTGTGGGACGTCATCCGGTGCGCCGAGACCAAGCCCTTCGGCTTCCAGCCCTTCCGCCCCGGCCCCGGTGTCGGCGGCCACGGAGCCCCGGTCGACCCGGGCTACCTCCCGTACAACAGCCGCACCCCCGGACACCCGCTGCGCATGGTCTCGCTCGCCCAGGAGATCAACGACCGGATGCCGCAGTACGTGATCCAGCGCTGCGCCACCCTCCTCAACGAGCACGGGAAGTCCGTACGGGGTGCCCGGATCCTCCTCCTCGGCGTCACCTACAAGCCGGACCTCGCCGACCAGGAGGCCTCCCCCGCCCGCGAGATCGCCACCCGGCTGATGGACATGGGGGCCCAGATCGGCTACCACGACCCGCACGTCCTGGACTGGCGCGTACGTGAACTCCCGGTGCCCCGCGCCGATTCGCTCTACGAAGCGGCCTCCAGCGCCGATCTCACGGTGCTGCTCCAGCACCACCGCACCTACGACCTCCAGGGCCTCGCCGTGAAGGCGCAACTCCTTCTCGACACCCGCGGCGCGACCCCCGCCGGAGCCGCGCACCGGCTCTGAGCGCAGTTCCCCCAAGGATTTACGTGGGCCGATGTCCGACGCGACTGCTAGCCTGCGGCGTCACTTCTCGCACAGTCGTGCGCAACCGTCCCAGGGGGATCGCGTCATGAGCCAGCCCGTACCACCGCCGAACCAGCCGCAGCAGCCGTACGGCGGCCCGCCCCAGCAGGGCGGCAACCCGTACGGTCAGCCCCAGCCGGGCACCCCGACCGGCAACCCGTTCGGTGAGCAGCAGCCGGGCCCGTACGGTCAGCCCGGCCCGCAGTTCGGCGGCGGCACGCCCTTCGCCCCGGTGGCACCGGCGCGTGACAACGTCGGGCTCGGCCTGCTCGCCGCGTTCGTGGCGGCCATCGTCGCCGCGGGGATCTACGGCGCCATCATCGGCGCCACCAAGCACGAGATCGGCTACGCGGCCGTGGGCGTCGGCGCCATCGTCGGCTTCGCCGCGGGCAAGGTCGGCGGCCGCAATCCCGCCCTGCCGGTGCTCGGCGGCCTGTTCGCCCTGATCGGCGTCTACGCCGGGCAGCTGCTCGGTGAGGCGATCATGATCAGCAAGCTGCCCGGGTCCCCGTACTCCGTCACGCAGATCTTCACGGAGCACTTCAGCGATCTGAACACGGTGTGGAAGGAAGACTCCGACTTCATCAGCATCCTCTTCTTCGTGGTCGCCGCCGTGGTGGCGTTCTCCACGGCCAAGAAGACGGCCGACTAGTCGCGGACCGCATCCCGCACACACGGGAGGGCCCGGACCGCACACGCGGTCCGGGCCCTCCCGTCATGCAGGGACCACTCAGCGCCGGTGCTGCGAGTCCGCGACCGTCACCTCGACGCGCTGGAACTCCTTGAGGTCGCTGTAGCCCGTCGTCGCCATCGCCCGGCGCAGCGCGCCGAAGATGTTCATCGAGCCGTCGGGGGTGTGCGAAGGACCGGTGAGGACCTCCTCCGTCGTCCCGACCGAGCCGAGGTCGACCAACTTGCCGCGCGGCACGTCCTCGTGGACGGCCTCCATGCCCCAGTGCCGGCCGCGGCCCGGCGCGTCCGTAGCGCGGGCGAGCGGGGAGCCCATCATCACGGCGTCCGCACCGCAGGCGATGGCCTTCGGCAGGTCGCCGGACCAGCCGACGCCGCCGTCCGCGATCACGTGCACGTACCGGCCGCCGGACTCGTCCATGTAGTCGCGGCGGGCACCGGCCACATCGGCGACCGCGGTGGCCATCGGGACCTGGATGCCGAAGACGTTGCGCGTGGTGTGCGCGGCGCCGCCGCCGAAGCCGACGAGGACACCGGCCGCGCCCGTACGCATCAGGTGCAGGGCCGCGGTGTACGTGGCGCAGCCGCCGACGATCACCGGGACGTCCAGCTCGTAGATGAACTGCTTCAGGTTGAGCGGCTCGGCCGCACCCGAGACGTGCTCGGCGGAGACGGTCGTACCGCGGATGACGAAGATGTCCACACCCGCGTCGACGACGGCCTTGGAGAACTGGGCGGTGCGCTGCGGGGAGAGCGCGGCGGCGGTGACGACCCCGGAGTCGCGCACCTCCTTGATGCGCTGCCCGATCAGCTCCTCCTGGATGGGGGCGGAGTAGATCTCCTGGAGCCGGCGGGTGGCGGACTCGACCGGCATTCCGGCGATCTCGTCGAGCAGCGGCTGCGGGTCGGCGTGCCGGGTCCACAGGCCTTCCAGGTTGAGCACGCCGAGGCCGCCGAGCTCACCGATGCGGATGGCGTGCTGCGGGGAGACGACGGAGTCCATGGGAGCGGCCAGGAACGGCAGCTCGAAGCGGTAGGCATCGATCTGCCAGGCGATCGAGACCTCCTTCGGGTCACGGGTCCGGCGGCTCGGGACGACGGCGATGTCGTCGAATGCGTATGCCCGGCGGCCGCGCTTGCCGCGCCCGATCTCGATCTCAGTCACGATGGTGTGGCCTTTCCCTCTACGTCTGCGCTGACCAGTATCCCCGACACACGGCTGAGGGGCGGACCGGAGTTCCCGGTACCGCCCCTCACCTGCGCTGTCGTGTTACTTCCTGCTGTAGTTCGGCGCTTCGACCGTCATCTGGATGTCGTGCGGGTGGCTCTCCTTGAGACCCGCCGAGGTGATCCGCACGAAGCGGCCCTTGCTCTCCATCTCGTCGACCGAGGCCGCACCCACGTACCCCATCGTCTGGCGGAGACCGCCGACGAGCTGGTGCAGCACGTTGCCCAGCGGGCCGCGATAGGGCACCTGGCCCTCGATGCCCTCGGGGACGAGCTTGTCGTCGGAGGACACCTCGGCCTGGAAGTAGCGGTCCTTCGAGTACGAGCGGCCCTGCCCGCGGGACTGCATCGCACCCAGCGAACCCATGCCGCGGTACGACTTGAACTGCTTGCCGTTGATGAAGAGCAGCTCGCCCGGGGACTCCTCGCAGCCCGCGAGCAGCGAGCCGAGCATCACCGCGTCGGCGCCGGCCACCAGGGCCTTGCCGATGTCGCCGGAGTACTGCAGGCCGCCGTCGCCGATGACCGGGACGCCCGCCGCACGGGCCGCGAGCGCGGCCTCGTAGATCGCGGTGACCTGCGGGACGCCGATACCGGCGACCACACGGGTGGTGCAGATCGAACCGGGCCCCACGCCCACCTTGACGCCGTCCACGCCGGCGTCGACCAGGGCCTGGGCGCCGTCGCGGGTCGCGACGTTGCCGCCGATGACGTCCACGTTCACGGACGACTTGATCTTCGCCATCCAGTTGAGGGCGTTGCTGTTGTGGCCGTGTGAGGTGTCGACGATCAGGAAGTCCACACCGGCCCCGGCCAGCGCCTGGGCGCGGTCCAGCGCCTCCGGGCTGGCGCCGACGGCAGCGCCGACGAGCAGACGGCCCTCGGCGTCCTTGGCCGCGTTCGGGTACTGCTCGGCCTTCTTGAAGTCCTTGACCGTGATGAGGCCCTTGAGGATGCCCGCCTCGTCGACCAGCGGAAGCTTCTCGATCTTGTGGCGGCGCAGCAGCTGCATGGCGTCCACGCCGGAGATGCCGACCTTGCCCGTGACCAGCGGCATCGGCGTCATGACCTCGCGCACCTGGCGCGTACGGTCCGACTCGAAGGCCATGTCGCGGTTGGTGACGATGCCGAGCAGCTTGCCCGCCGGGTCGGTGACCGGGACGCCGCTGATGCGGAACTTGGCGCAGAGCGCGTCCGCCTCGCCGAGCGTGGCGTCGGGGCTGACCGTGATCGGGTCGGTGACCATGCCGGACTCGGACCGCTTCACCAGGTCGACCTGGTTGACCTGGTCCTCGACCGAGAGATTGCGGTGCAGTACTCCGACGCCGCCCTGACGGGCCATGGCGATGGCCATACGGGCCTCGGTCACCTTGTCCATCGCGGCGGAGAGCAGCGGGATGTTCACCCGTACGTTCCGCGAGATGAGCGACGAGGTGTCGACCGCGTTGGGCAGCACGTCAGATGCGCCCGGCAGCAGCAGCACGTCGTCGTATGTCAGCCCGAGCGTCGCGAATTTCTCGGGCACTCCGTCGACGTTTGCAGTCATGACACCTTCCCCAAATGGCCTTGATCGGTGCGGATGTCCATGCTAACGGCCTCCACGGGTGTCTCATTCCACGAGCAAGATCACCTGGAGGTTCTGTAGCTTCGTACGGAGCCGCGACGGATCACGGCTCACTGCTCCGCGAGTGCCCGCAGCCTGCTCAGCGCACGGTGCTGGGCGACCCGGACGGCGCCCGGCGACATCCCCAGCATCTGCCCGGTCTCCTCCGCGGTCAGACCGACCGCGACGCGCAGGACCAGCAGCTCACGCTGGTTGTCCGGAAGGTTGGCGAGCAGCTTCTTGGCCCAGGCGGCATCGCTGCTGAGCAGCGCACGCTCCTCGGGCCCGAGTGAATCGTCCGGCCGCTCCGGCATCTCGTCGGAGGGCACGGCGGTCGATCCCGGGTGCCGCATCGCGGCCCGCTGGAGGTCGGCCACCTTGTGGCCGGCGATGGCGAAGACGAAGGCTTCGAAGGGTCTGCCGGTGTCCTTGTACCGCGGCAGCGCCATCAGCACCGCGACACAGACCTCCTGCGCCAGGTCCTCCACGAAGTGGCGGGCATCACCGGGCAGCCGGTTCAGCCGGGACCTGCAGTAGCGCAGGGCGAGGGGGTGGACATGAGCCAGCAGATCGTGAGTGGCCTGCGCGTCGCCCTCGACGGCGCGGTGCACCAGAGCACCGATCACCGTCGTTCCGTCGTCGCGCATCGGACCATGGTGCCTCGGTGCCGCATCATCCGCGGCACCGCGTCCGTAGTTGTGCACCGAAGCGTTATGAGCGGGTGCGCCGGAAGTCATGTCCTGCGCCCTCCCCTTCCGCTCGACCGAATCGTTCCCGAGGAACTCCACATCTCAAGGATGCGTCATCCGCCGGGAAGCGTCACATACCGGGAAGGGACCACCGGGGATCCGACGGCGCCACGAGCGTGCGCACCGGACGCCGCACGGTGGGCGGGGCCTCGGAACCGGCCCTGCCACGCGCCCCTGGCCCGGACCGCCCCGCCCGCCGGTGTGCGGGCGGGGGATGGATCCACCGCGGCCGTGAACGGACTAGCGGACCAGGCCCCAACGGAAGCCGAGCGCGACGGCGTGCGCCCGGTCCGAGGCTCCGAGCTTCTTGAACAGACGCCTGGCGTGTGTCTTCACCGTGTCCTCGGAGAGGAACAGCTCACGGCCGATCTCCGCGTTGGAGCGGCCGTGGCTCATCCCTTCGAGCACCTGGATCTCACGCGCCGTGAGCGTGGGGGCCGCACCCATCTCGGCCGACCGCAGCCGGCGTGGGGCCAGCCGCCACGTCGGATCGGCCAGCGCCTGGGTGACGGTCGCCCTGAGCTCGGCCCGGGAGGCGTCCTTGTGCAGATAGCCGCGGGCCCCGGCGGCGACCGCGAGCGCGACACCGTCCAGGTCCTCGGCGACGGTCAGCATGATGATCCTCGCCCCGGGGTCGGCGGAGAGCAGCCGACGGACCGTCTCCACACCCCCCAGGCCGGGCATGCGCACGTCCATCAGAATCAGATCCGAACGGTCGGCACCCCAGCGGCGGAGGACTTCCTCGCCGTTGGCCGCCGTCGTCACACGCTCGACGCCGGGCACGGTCGCGACCGCGCGACGGAGCGCCTCTCGGGCAAGCGGGGAGTCGTCGCAGACGAGGACGGATGTCATGACCGCCCTCCGAAGCTGATGCGCGTCACCTTGAGCCTCCAGGCTGTTACAAGTCGTCACCTGTGCGGTTGACGCTCTCGGACATCTGCCCGATCGCTTTCTCTGTCAACCGCCTCCGCACTCTCAACGATGGTCACTCGAAAGAGTTACGGGTCGGACAGACGAGTTCGGCACTCTACGTGAGGGACCGTGCACGGAGGAGAGCGCCACGGGTCGTCCAGTCGTCAACTGAACCTTCCCAGGAACTTATGCCCCATTTAGCGGGTTTTCTTCCCTTTTGCTGGTGTCTGTGACTAGATTCGCAATCAGTCATATTTACATCTACTAACACCGTAGATGTACGGTCATGAACACGGCCGACGACGGACGACAACGCCGTTTCCGACTCAGCACGGTTTCGAGGGGACAAGCAATGGCAGATTTTTCCCGCCTTCCCGGACCCAACGCCGATCTGTGGGACTGGCAGCTGCTGGCGGCCTGCCGTGGGGTCGACAGCTCGCTGTTCTTCCACCCCGAGGGGGAGCGCGGTGCCGCCCGGAGCGCCCGCGAGAACTCCGCGAAAGAGGTCTGCATGCGGTGTCCGGTACGCGCCGAGTGCGCCGCACACGCACTGGCCGTACGAGAGCCCTACGGAGTGTGGGGCGGACTGACCGAGGACGAGCGCGAGGAACTCATGGGGCGGGCCCGCAACCGGCTGATCGCGGCGACGGCCCCTTCAGGCCCCTCATCACCCCCGGGGCACGGCTGACCCCACGCTCTGCGCGCACTGAAGGCAGAAACGTTTCTTCACACGAGGCCCTCCGCGCGGACCTCCGCGGCCGTCCCGCTCAGCGGGCGGCGGCCAGCGACAACTGGTCCAGCGTGGCCGCCACCGCCGGGACCTGCGCCAGATCGGGCAGGGTCAGTGCGACGATCTCGCGCTCGATGGCCGGCTCCACCGTCACGGTCCTGGCACCCCGGGGGCGTACCGACTCGATCGCGAGCGCCGGGAGCACGGCTACCCCGAGACCGGCCCCGACCAGGCCGATCACCGCGGGGTAGTCGTCGGTGGCGAAGTCGATCCGGGGGGTGAAGCCGGACTCCTCGCACACTTCCACCAGTTGCCGGCGGCAGCGCGGGCAGCCGGCGATCCACGGCTCACCGGCGAGCTCGGCGATGCCCACCGCCTGCCGGTCCGCCAGGTGATGCCCCTCGGGCAGCAGCCCGGCCAGCCGGTCGGTCAGCAGCGGGCGCACCACGAGGTCCTCCCACTCGGCGCCCTGGGTGCCGTACCGGAAGGCCAGCGCGATGTCGCAGTCGCCGTCGCGCAGCATCTCCACCGAGCGGGGCGGCTCGGCCTCGACCAGCGAGACCCGGGTGCCGGGGTGGGCTGCCCGCAGTGCCGCGAGGGCGCCGGGGACCAGCGTGGAGCTGCCGCTGGGGAAGGACACCAGCCGGACCCGGCCGGCCCGCAGACCGGCGATCGCAGCGACCTCCTCCTCGGCGGCGGTGAGCCCGGCGAGGATGCCCGAAGCGTGCCGCACGAGGGCCTCGCCCGCCTGCGTCAGCCGCATCTCCCGCCCGGTCCGGATGAGCAGCGTGGTGCCTGCGGAGGCCTCCAGGGCCTTCATCTGCTGGCTGACGGCGGGCTGGGTGCAGCCCAGCTCACGGGCTGCCGCAGAGAACGAACCGGTGGTGGACACGGCTCGCAGGACGCGGAGATGACGGGCTTCGATCACCCCTCGAATATAAGGGGCTCTTGGAGAAGGTGCGAATTAATCGCGTGTGACTTTGGGGCGGTGGCCATTACCGTGCAGACATGAGCGCGATGACACTGCTGACCGTGAACGCGGGCGGGCCCGTGGCCGTGCCCCACACCGACTGCCCGGGCGGCGTGACCGGGATCGACAAGCACCCGGTGGACGGCCCCGTACACGTGGCCGATCCCGGCCCGGAGGGCACCGGCGGCAGCGGTCTTGCCGGGGACACGGTCTGCGATCTGCGTTTTCACGGCGGCTCGAACCAGGCGGTGTACGCCTTCGCCCGCGAGGAGCTGGACCGCTGGGAGCAGGAGCTGGGACGGCCGCTGCGCAACGGCTGCTTCGGCGAGAACCTCACCACGAGCGGGATGGACCTCGGCGGCGCACTGATCGGCGAGCGCTGGCGGATCGGTCCCGATCTGCTTCTGGAGATCACGTCGGGCCGCATCCCGTGCCGCACGTTCGCGGGACATCTCGACGAGAAGCGCTGGGTCAGGCGGTTCACTCAGGCGGCCGCCCCCGGCGCGTATCTGCGGGTGCTCACGCCGGGCGCGATCCGGGCCGGTGACCCGGTGGAGGTCGTGCACCGGCCGGACCACGGGGTCACCGTGGAGATCCAGTTCCGCGCGGTGACGACCCGTCGGGAGCTGCTGCCGCTCCTGCTCCGGGCCGAGGAGTCGCTGCACCCCGTGGCACTGGCCACGGCACGGGAGTACGCAGCGCGGCACGCACCTTCCTGACGTGCGGTTCCGGCCGTCGGGGCCGGGCCACCGGGCGGATCATGCGGGGCACTAACGTGCCGCGTATGACGACTGCACTGATTACGGGCGCCACCGCGGGCATCGGAGCCGCCTTCGCGCGGCGGCTCGCGGCCGAGGGGCACAACCTGGTCCTGGTGGCCCGCGACACCGACCGGCTGCGGGAGCAGGCCACCGAACTGCACGACCGGCACGGCATCGAGGCCGAGGTGCTGGCCGCGGACCTGTCCCGGGACGAGGGCATCGCCGCGGTCGAGGCACGGCTGGGCGACCGTCTGCAGTCGGTCGATCTGCTGGTCAACAATGCCGGGTTCGGCAACAAGGGCCGTTATCTGGACGTCCCCATGGCCGATGAGCTGGCCATGCTGAAGGTGCACTGCGAGGCGGTTCTGCGGCTGACCTCGGCGGCGGCGGCCGGGATGAAGGAGCGCGGCCGGGGCGGCGTCGTGAACGTGGCCTCGGTGGCGGCGTTCGTGCCGCGCGGCACGTACGGGGCGTCCAAGGCCTGGGTCGTGCAGTTCACCCAGGGTGCGGCGAAGGACCTGGCGGGCTCGGGCGTGCGGCTGATGGCGCTCTGCCCCGGCTTCGTACGGACGGAGTTCCACCAGCGGGCCGGGATGGGCACCGGGAACATCCCGGGCTGGATGTGGCTCGACGCCGACAAGCTGGTGGCCGCGGCGCTGGCGGACCTGGCACGCGGGAAGTCGGTGTCGGTGCCGGACCCCCGGTACAAGGCGCTGATGGGGCTGGTGAAGGTGACGCCGCGCGGTCTGCTCGGGGGCGTCACCTCCAGGACGGGCCGCAAGTACGGACCTCAGTGATGCCTGGCCGCTGTCACGGCGGGTCGCGGTGAGCGGTCGGTTACCGCACTCCGCTGCCCGCGTAGGCACCGATGTTGGGGGCTCCGGGCTTCAGGCGGTTGCCGAAGTAGTCCTTGCCGCCGTTGTTCTCGACGACGGCTCCGGAGGCGAGGGCGGGCGAGCCCGCGCCGAGGCGGAAGTCGTCGCGGAGCTTCGGGTCGGCCGTGATGCCGCCGGGGTCCGGTCGCGTCATGTCGATGCCGTAGAAGGCGTTGTGGTCGAAGGAGAGCCCTGGGGTCGGGTTCTTGAAGGCGTAGCCGCCGGTGCCCTCGCTGACGAAGACGTTGTTGCGGACGGCCAGTTCGTGCTGGGTGGTGGCGGGGCTGCCGGCGTCGTCCTGGACGAGGTAGCCGGGGATCTGCTCCTCGTTGTGGAAGGTGTTGTTGTAGATCTCGGTGCCGAGGACGGGGCCCCAGCAGTTCTGGATCAGGCGTGCGCCGTCGTCGCGGCTGACGTTGTACCGGGCGACGGTGCCGATGGTCTTCGCGCCGTCGTACGGGCAGATCAGCAGGAAGCCGCCCTTGTTGTCGTGGCTGTAGTTGTACTGGAAGACGGTGTTCCGCGAGGCGCCGTCGGCGTCGAAGGACATCCCGTCGTGGGTGTTGCCGCCGCCCGAGACCTCGTTGTGCTCGACGGTGGTGTCGTCGGTGTTGAAGGTCCAGATGCCCGCGTTGGCGGAGGGCGAGCGGAGCTGGAAGCCGTCGACCCGGTTGTGGTCGACGCGGGCGCCGCTGGTGGTGTCGAGCTTCATTCCGTCGCCGGCCAGCGACTTCAGCGTGTTGTGGTGGATGCGGATTCCGGTGCTGGGGGTCCACTCCCCCGGGTAGACCTCCGGGTCCTGCTGTTGACCGACCAGATCGCGCTTGGAGAACGTCGACTTGAAGTAGATGCCCTCGCGGTCGACATCCTCGATGCGGTTGTTCCCGATGTCCAGACCGTCGTACCAGCTGGCCCTGGCGGTGCCCTCGACGGAGATGTGGATCGCGCTGGAGCCGGAGACCGTCTTGTAGTCGCCGCCGCGCACGTCGTGGATGTACAGGCCGGAGACGTCGAAGCCACGGGCGGCCCCGTAGTCGGTGAGGAGCAGGCGGACTCCGTTGCGCTCGCTGCCGGGGTTGTCCGCGTTGGTGATCTCCAGGGCCCTGAGGTGCACGTACTGGGTGTTGGAGAGCAGGACGGCGTCGTGGGCGCCCGCGCCGTCGATCCTGGCGCGGTCCGGGCCGCTGCCGTAGTCGGCGATGGTGAACGGTGCGCGCCGGGAGCCTGCGCCCTCGGGGGCGAGGGTGCCGGTGCAGGTGGTCCCGCGCCTGAGGAGCAGCCGGTCGCCGGGCCCGTAGGTGTGCGCGTTGGCCTCGGCGAGGGTGGTCCAGGGATGCTGTCTGCTGCCGGTCGCGCCCTGCGGGGACGCGGCGCAGTCGACGTGGAAGGTGCGGCCTGCGGGTGCTGCCTGCGCGGCGCCCGGGCCTGCGAGGGTCAGCCCGGCGGCGGCGGTCATGGCCGCGAGTGCCGCGGCTGCGACGCGATGTCTCACAATTCCTCCGTACGAACAGTCAGGGTCGGGACGGGCCGTGGACGCCCTGGTCGGCATCGCCGGGAATCCTGGACTCGGATTGATCGAACGTCAATGGATTACGTTTGAATGATCGAAACTCCCATCGTTCGATCACGTTGGTCTAGGGTCGGACACCGGCTCCGGCACCGGCCGGGCCGAGGGCCGGGCCACACACTCCGAGGGGACTGCCGCCGTGCGCGAGAGTGCTGCTGAACGTCATGACCGCCTGCTCGGGCTGGTACGGGACCGGGGCTCGGCCCGGGTCTCGGAACTGGCCTCGCAGCTGGGGGTCTCGCCCGTCACGGTGCGCCGGGACGTCGAGGATCTGGCCGGCCGGGGCCTGCTCGACCGGGTCCACGGCTCGGTGTCCTGGCCGCAGGACGCCGCCCCCGCCGCGGGGCCCGGCGGCGCGGGCAGCGGCATGGTGCTCGGCATGCTGGCACCCTCGGCGACCTACTACTTCGCCGAGGTGATCCGAGGCGCCCACGAGGCCGCCGCCCGGGCGGGGGCCAGGCTGATCCTGCGCATCTCCGACTACCGGCCGCAGGAGGACCACGCCCGGACCCGGGGGCTGCTCTCCGCAGGCGCCGAGGGACTGCTGGTCGCGCCCGGCTGGCAGCATCCGGGCGACCCCTCCGCGTTCGGCGACTGGATCGGCTCGCTGCCCGTGCCGACCGTCCTGCTGGAGCGCAGGCCCACCGCGGGCTCACCGCTGGACGGCCTGGACCGGGTCTGCTCGGACCATGCGCACGGGGTGCTGCTCGCGGTGCGCCACCTGGTGGGCCTCGGGCACGGGGCGCCGCTGCTGATGGCACGCGCCGACTCCCCGACCGCCCTCGCGGTGCGCTCCGGGTACGCGGAGGCGCTGGCCGCACTCGGGCTGCGCGCCCCCCAGGACGTGATCGACTCCGTACCGGCCGACCAGGCCCCGGAGGAGTTCGAGGAGGCCGTGCAGGCGCTCCGCGAGGCCGTCGGCTCGGGGGTGGCGACGGCAGCCCTGATCCACAACGACGTGGACGCGATCCAGGTGGTGCAGCGGCTGGCCGAGCTGGGGGTGCGGGTGCCTGAGGACTTGGCGCTGATCGCGTACGACGACGAGGTGGCGGCGCTCGCGGACACCCCGCTCACGGCCGTGGCACCACCCAAGCGCGAGGTGGGCCGCCATGCGACGGAACTGCTGGTGGAACGGCTCGGCCAGGGCGCCGGCGCACCCCGCCGGCATCTGACCCTGCTCCCCCAGCTGCGGGTCAGGGACTCCTGCGGAGCGCAACTGCCGTAGGTAATCCCGGGGAGTTGCCGGGCACTTACGCGCTCCCCCGGGCATCCCCGGGCCGTCCGGTCACACACTTCGAGGAGCTTCCATACGCAACTCTTCTGATCTTTTTTCGATCAATCGCTCTTTCGCTCTTGACTTCGGTCACGGCTGGTCCAAGGATCACGGCCAACGCCAATGTCGCCGCCTGTTCAGGAGCCTCGCTGTGAGCCGCAGTTCGAGCAGAACGTCCCTCGCCGTAGTCGGCGCCGCCACTGCCCTCGCCGTTCTCACGGCCTGCGGCGGCAGCGGTGACGACAAGTCGTCCGCCGCCGGAAGCGACGGCAAGCCCGTCAGCATCACCTTCTGGGGCTGGGCCAAGGGGTCCAAGGAGGTCGTTGACGCGTTCAACGCCTCGCAGAAGAACATCAAGGTGGTGTACGAGGAGATCCCGTCCGGCAACGCCGGCGGCTACGCCAAGATCTCCAACGCCGTGAAGGCGGGCAACGCCCCGGACCTGGTCTCCATCGAGTACCCGCAGCTTCCCGAGTACGTCAGCCAGGGCGCGCTCCAGGACATCGGCCAGTACTTCACCGAGGACATCAGGAAGAAGCTGCTGCCGCAGGCAGTGGAGCTGACGACGCTCGGCGGCAAGAACTGGGCCGTCCCCTTCGACGCCTCGCCGCAGTCCTTCTACTACCGCAAGGACCTGTTCAAGAAGTACGGCGTCGAGGTCCCCAAGACCTGGGACGACTTCCGCAAGGCCGCCGAGAAGGTCAAGAAGGCCGACAAGAAGGCCCGCATAGGCACGTTCTTCCCCGACGACCCGACCACCTTCCAGGCGATGGCCTGGCAGGCCGGCGCCCAGTGGTATAAGCCCGAGGGCGACACCTGGAAGGTCGACACCACCGACGCCGCGACGAACAAGGTCGCCGACTACTGGCAGGGTCTGCTCGACGACGACCTGATCCGCGCCAACGCCTCGTTCAGCCCGGAGTGGACCAACTCCCTCAAGAACGGCGGCACCGTCGGCTACCTCGGCGCGGCCTGGAGCGCGGGTGTCCTCAAGGGCACCCTGCCCGAGCAGAGCGGCAAATGGGCCGTCGCCCCGATGCCCAGCTGGGACGGCAAGCCGGCCAGCGGCATGCTCGGCGGTTCCACCTTCGCGGTGACGAAGACCAGCAAGAAGGCCGAGGCCGCGGTCGAGTTCGCCACCTGGATGTCGACCACCGAAGAAGGCATCAAGGCCCGTATCGAGTCCGGCACTTCGAGCGCCTTCCCGGCCGCCGCGTCCCTGCGCCCGGTCGCGAAGAAGGCGTTCGACGCGGACTTCTACGGCGGTGAGGACATCTTCCAGGTGTTCGAGGACGCCGCGACGTCCATCGGCCCGAACTGGAGCTGGGGTCCGACGACCGGCACCACGAACACCACGATGAAGGACCAGTTCGGCAAGGTCGCCAGCGGCGGCACCACGGTCAAGGAGGCCGTGAAGGCCGGCCACGACGCCACGGTCGCCGAGCTGAAGAAGCGCGGGCTGAAGGTCGAGGACGCAGGCTGATGAAGCACGCCCGGACGACCAGAGCCGCCGCCATCCTGCTGGGGCCCTTCTTCGTACTGTTCACCTTGGCCATGGTGCTGCCGATCGGATACGCGGTCTGGCTCAGCCTGTTCACCGAGAAACAGTCCGGCCTGGGCTTCGGCGGCACCGAGACCGTCTTCAGCGGCCTCGACAACTACACGGCGGCCCTGGGCGACCGGGCGTTCCGCGAGGGCTTCGGCGTACTCCTCGGATACTGCCTGTTCTACATTCCGCTCCTGCTCGTCGGGGCCCTCGCTCTCGCCCTGCTGCTCGACTCCACGCTGGCCCGCGCCCGCCGCTTCTTCCAGCTCGCGCTGTTCCTGCCGCACGCCGTGCCCGGCATCATCGCCGCGCTGATCTGGGTGTACCTGTACACACCGCAGCTCAGCCCGGTGGTCAGCGCCATGGAGTCCGGCGGCATCGGCTTCGACTTCTTCTCGCCCGACGGGGCGCTGCCCTCCGTCGTCAACATCGCGCTGTGGGAGTGGCTCGGCTACAACATGGTGATCTTCTACGCCGCGTTGCAGGCCATCGACCGCTCCGTACTCGAAGCGGCGACGGTCGACGGGGCGGGCGCCTGGCGCATCGCCCTCGCCATCAAGGTCCCGCTGATCCGCGCCTCGGTCGTGATGGTCGCGCTGTTCACCGTCATCGGCTCGCTCCAGCTCTTCACCGAACCACTGATCCTCAACAAGGGGACCGGCTCCGCCGTCTCCTCGACCTGGACGCCGAACATGTACGCGTACACCGCGGCCTTCGAACGCAACGACTACGGCCTCGCCGCGGCCGCATCCATCCTGCTGGCGCTCACCGCCGCGCTGCTGTCCTTCGTCGTCACCCGCTTCACCGGCCGGAAGGGCAAGAAAGCATGAGTTCCCCCGCCTCCCGCGGCCGCTGGATGTCGAAGACCGCGGTCAACGGCTTCCTGCTGCTCGCCGTCGTCTACATGCTCTTTCCGCTCGTCTGGCTGGTCACCGCCGCGACGAAGGACACCGGTGGTCTGCTCGCCGGCAACGCGTTCTCCTTCGACGGGTTCAACCTCGGCGAGAACCTGTCGAACCTGGCCTCCTACGGCGACGGCATCTACTTCCGCTGGTACCTCAACAGCCTCGGGTACGCGGGCGGCGGTGCGCTCGTCTGCTCGCTGATCTGCGTCGCCGCGGGATACGCCTTCGACAAGTACGCCTTCAGGGGCAAGGACCAGCTGTTCGGCCTGGTGCTGATGGGCGTGCTCGTCCCCACCACCGCGCTGGCCCTGCCGATGTATCTGCTGGCGTCCAAGGTCGGTCTGGTGAACACCTACTGGTCGGTGCTGATCCCCGTGCTGGTCAACCCGTTCGGTGTGTATCTCGCCCGGGTGTTCTGCTCGGGCTACATACCGAACGAGGCGCTGGAGGCAGCCCGTATCGACGGGGCGGGTGAACTGCGCACCTTCTGGTCCGTCGGTCTGCCCATGGTCATGCCGGGCTTCGTGACCGTGTTCCTCTTCCAGTTCACCGCGATCTGGAACAACTTCTTCCTCCCTCTCGTGATGCTCTCGGACCGCAAGCTGTTCCCGCTGAGCCTCGGGCTGTACTCCTGGAACACCAACACCCATGGTGAGCCGAGCTTCTACCCCCTCGTGGTCACCGGATCGCTCCTCGCCGTCATTCCCCTGATCGTCGCCTTCGTCTCCCTTCAGCGGCACTGGAAGGCGGGACTGACCGCCGGAAGCGTCAAGTGACCGTCCACGTGAGCCCGAGGAGTACGAGTTCCACCATGCCGCACGCCACTGACAACCGGCCCAGGGCCCTGCTCGCGATGGGTCCCGGCATCGCCGGCCGCCTCCTCGCCGAGCGCCACCACACCCGGCTGGCCGCCCTCACCCGTACGGACACCCGCCTCGTCGCCCACGATCTGGCGGACCCGATTCCAGAGGTGGCCGCCGCGCTCGCCGAGGCCGAGGTGCTGTTCACCTGCTGGGGCGCTACGCCGCTCACCGTGCCGGTGCTGGACGCCGCACCCCGGCTGCGGGCGGTGGTGCACGCGGCCGGCTCGGTCAAGCACCACATCACCGACGCCTGCTGGGAACGCGGCATCGCCGTGACCTCGGCGGCCGGGGCCAACGCCCTGCCGGTCGCCGAGTTCACCCTCGCCGCGATCCTCTTCGCGGGCAAACGCGTCCTGCACTCCGCGGACCGCTATCGTGCCCTGCGCGCCGGCCACGACTGGCTGGCCGAGCTGGACGGTTCCGGAAACTACCGCCGCACGGTCGGCATCGTCGGAGCGTCCCGCATCGGCCGGCGGGTGATCGAACTGCTGCGCCCCTTCGATCTGGACGTCCTGCTGTACGACCCGTACGTCGGCGCGGAACGGGCGGCGCAGCTCGGTGCCGGGCTCACCACGCTCGACGAGCTGTGCGCGCGCAGTTCGGTGGTCTCGGTGCACGCCCCGCAGCTTCCGGAGACGCACCATCTCATCGGTGCGGCCCAGCTGGCGGCGATGCCCGCGGGGGCGACGCTCATCAACACCGCGCGGGGGTCGCTGGTCGACGAGGACGCGCTGCTCCCCGAGGTGACGAACGGCCGGCTGCACGCGGTGCTGGATGTGACGCATCCCGATCCGCCCCGGGCGTCCTCGCCGTTCTACGATCTGCCGAACGTTCTGCTGACCCCGCATGTCGCGGGCTCGCTCGGCAATGAGCTGCACCGGATGGCGGACCAGGCCCTGGACGAGCTGGAACGCTTCGCGTCCGGGCGGCCGTTCGCGGACCCGGTCCACGGGGACGCGCTCTCGCGCTCGGCGTAACCATTCAAGCCTCATATGCGAGGCGAGCCCAGGTACCGGGCGGGCAGCCCGGACGGAGGCCCGACAAGCAAAAGGCCCGGCCCCCCTCGCGGGGTACCGGGCCTCACCGCTTGCGCGGACAGCTACACGCTAGTGCGAGTGACCGTGGCCGTGACCGGCCTCGGCCTCTTCCTCGGCCGGCTTCTCGACGACCAGGGTCTCGGTCGTGAGCAGCAGCGACGCGATGGACGCGGCGTTCTCCAGCGCGGAGCGGGTGACCTTGACCGGGTCGATGACGCCGGCCTTCACCAGGTCGCCGTACTCGCCGGTCGCGGCGTTGAAGCCCTGACCCTTGTCGAGCTCGGAGACCTTCGAGGTGATGACGTAGCCCTCGAGGCCCGCGTTCTCCGCGATCCAGCGGAGCGGCTCGACGGCGGCGCGGCGCACGACCGCGACACCGGTGGCCTCGTCGCCGGTCTTGCCGAGGTTGCCCTCGAGGACCTTGACGGCGTGGACCAGAGCGGAGCCACCACCGGAGACGATGCCCTCCTCGACCGCGGCGCGGGTCGCGGAGATGGCGTCCTCCAGACGGTGCTTCTTCTCCTTGAGCTCCACCTCGGTGGCCGCACCGACGCGGATCACGCAGACACCGCCGGCCAGCTTCGCCAGGCGCTCCTGGAGCTTCTCGCGGTCCCAGTCGGAGTCCGTGGACTCGATCTCGGCCTTGATCTGGTTGACGCGGCCGGTGACCTCGTCGGACTTGCCGCCACCGTCGACGATGGTGGTGTCGTCCTTGGAGACGGTCACGCGACGGGCGGTGCCCAGCACGTCCAGACCGGCCTGGTCGAGCTTGAGGCCGACCTCCTCGGCGATGACGGTCGCACCGGTGAGGGTGGCGATGTCGCCGAGCATGGCCTTGCGGCGGTCACCGAAGCCCGGGGCCTTCACCGCGACGGCGTTGAAGGTGCCACGGATCTTGTTGACGACCAGGGTCGACAGGGCCTCGCCCTCGACGTCCTCGGCGATGATCAGCAGCGGCTTGGAGGCACCGGCCTGGATGACCTTCTCCAGGAGCGGCAGCAGCTCCTGGATCGAGCCGATCTTGCCCTGGTGGATCAGGATGTACGGGTCGTCGAGGACGGCCTCCATACGCTCCTGGTCGGTCACCATGTACGGCGACAGGTAGCCCTTGTCGAAGGCCATGCCCTCGGTGAACTCAAGGTCCAGACCGAAGGTGTTGGACTCCTCGACGGTGATGACACCGTCCTTGCCGACCTTGTCCATCGCGTCCGCGATGAGGTCGCCGACCTGGCTGTCCTGCGCGGAGAGCGCGGCCACGGCGGCGATGTCGGACTTGTCGTCGATCGGGCGGGCCGTCGAGAGGAGCTCCTCCGACACGGCCTTGACCGCGGCGTCGATGCCCTTCTTCAGGGCGGCCGGGGACGCGCCCGCGGCCACGTTGCGCAGGCCCTCGCGGACGAGTGCCTGGGCGAGAACGGTGGCGGTGGTCGTACCGTCACCCGCCACGTCGTTGGTCTTGGTCGCCACCTCCTTCACCAGCTGGGCACCGAGGTTCTCGTACGGGTCGTCCAGCTCGACCTCGCGCGCGATGGTGACACCGTCGTTGGTGATGGTGGGAGCACCGAACTTCTTGTCGATGACGACGTTGCGACCCTTGGGGCCGATCGTCACCTTCACCGTGTCGGCAAGCTTGTTGACGCCGCGCTCGAGGGCGCGACGGGCGTCCTCGTCGAACTTCAGGATCTTCGCCATGGAGCTGAACTGTCCTCTCAAAACAAGAACTGCGCCCCTCGCCGCCCGGCTAGTTATTTCGCAGGGGGCCAGGGGCGCAGAACAGAAGCAAACGTGGGTGAATTACTTCTCGATGATCGCGAGCACGTCGCGAGCCGAGAGAACGAGGTACTCCTCGCCGTTGTACTTCACCTCGGTGCCGCCGTACTTGCTGTACAGCACGACATCGCCGGTCTTGACGTCGAGCGGAAGGCGCTCGCCGTTCTCGAAGCGGCCCGGGCCCACGGCCAGGACGACGCCCTCCTGGGGCTTCTCCTTGGCAGTGTCCGGAATGACCAGGCCGGAGGCCGTGGTCTGCTCGGCGTCGAGCGGCTGGACCACAATGCGGTCCTCGAGCGGCTTGATCGCAACCTTGGTGCTGGTCGACACGATCCGGTCTCCCCCTTCGGAGATCTCACGGGGTTAACAGTCTTTGGGTGGCGACCAGGTGGGCCCGTCGTCGCGGGTGCCGGACCTGCCGGTCGCACAGTACTGCTGGCACTCTCCAGTGGGGAGTGCCAGCACTGAGACTATGACCGCGGTTAGCACTCGGTCAAGCGGAGTGCCAATTCACGCCCCTCGTGGCGTCCAAGGGGTACGACGCCACGGCCGGACCGGGCCGCCCTCCGGAGAACGCTTCGCACGCCCGGACCGTTCCGGCCATCACCCGTGACCGCACCCCGCCCCCGGGCCCGCGCCGTCGCGCGGGACCGGGCCGTCCGGCCACCGGCGCTCCGGCCGGACGGGCGGACGGGTGCGCCAGGACTCCGGCGAACGGCCGCAGGAGACGACGACCATCGCCCCCGGCGCCCCGTGGTCGCCGCGCACCGCGGCGGTGCGCGCCGCCG